>CALGEF010000044.1 GCA_937881755.1 uncultured Acidobacteriota bacterium | reverse complement strand
TGCATTGTCATCCGCCTTGCGGCCCCAGATGACGACATCTGCGTTGGACGCCGCCAGCGACTCCACCATGCCGAGCCCGATGCCTTTGTTGCCGCCGGTGACGACGCAGACCTTGCCGCTGAGATCGAAGGGTTTGTAGGTCATGACGAAAGTTCCTCCCTGGAAATGTTCTGGTACCGCGACCCTCTACACAGACCTGACGCTAGGGCGGGTCAAGTGGAGGATTTGGAAACCATCTCTTTTGCCGCCGCGATCACCCG
Source organism: uncultured Acidobacteriota bacterium (assembly GCA_937881755.1). Taxonomy (GTDB): domain Bacteria; phylum Pseudomonadota; class Alphaproteobacteria; order Caulobacterales; family Hyphomonadaceae; genus Hyphomonas. The sequence goes on along the minus strand of CALGEF010000044.1, from coordinate 5,963 downwards.
CCGCGTCTCGTCCCACAGCGCCAGCTGCGCCAGACGCGGCGGAGAGATCCACTCGGCATGGTCCGCGTCATCCCCCGCAACCGGTTCGCCGGAGACCCACACCGCGGCATAGTCGAACAGCAGATAGTGGCGCGCGATGGCGCCGGTCGTGCGCGAGGTGAAGATTGCGTCGACGACATCGACGAGGCCGACGAGCCGCGCGGTCACGCCGGTCTCTTCCGCCAGCTCACGCAGCGCTGCGGCTTCAGCGCGCTCACCAAACTCGATCCGTCCGCCCGGGATCGACCAGTCGCCTGCGAGTGGCTTTGTGCCCCGGCGGATGAGCAGCACATCCTCGCCCTTCAGGCAGATAGTCCCGACGGCGGGTTGCGGTTTCCCGGTCATGGCGCGCACTCCAGCAACGCGACCGCCTCGACGTGCGCCGACCAGAGGAACTGGTCGATGGGGTGAATGCGGACAATCCGGTAACCGCCGTCCACCAGCGTACGCAGGTCTCGCGCCAGGGTGGCCGGATCGCAGGAAACATAGGCGACCTTCGGCACGCGTGACTTCGCAATTTCGGCCACTTGTGCTGACGCCCCCGCGCGCGGAGGGTCCAGCACGAGACCGTCAAGCCGCGCAAGTTCGCGGGCGGTGTAGGGATTGCGGAACAGGTCTCGCACTTCGGCGGTCACCGGCTTCAGACCATGCGCCGCGCGCACCGACGCCTTCAGCGCCTCGATCGCGGCTGCATTGCCTTCGGCGGCCAGCACGCTTGATTCGGCGGCGAGGCGCAGTGCAAATGTTCCGCACCCGGAGAACAGGTCCGCAACGCTGGCGGCGAACTTCAGGTGTTCGCGTACGATTCGTTCCATCGCCGCTTCGGCCTCGGCGCTGGCCTGAAGGAACCCGCCGGGCGGGGGAAAGAGCTGCGCTGCGCCGGCGGGAAGGCCAGGCTGGCGCTCGGTCAGTACGTCCGCGCCCTCGATGGAGACGCGCGCAAACCCCGCCCGCAATGCTGCGCTCGCGGCTTGCGTGCGGACGGGCGCCTTAACGTCCCTGGCGAGGCCGGTGACATGCAGGTCGAGGCCCGAGGCCGTTTCCGTCACCAGAATGCCGATCCCGTCCTTGCCGCTCAGCAGGTATCCGGCAATCTCCTTCAGCCGCGGCAACGCCGCCACGATCGCAGGGCGCGCCACGGGGCATTCGCTGATCGCCACCAGTTCATGGCTCTTGCGCGCATGAAAGCCGAGCAGGATCTGTTTGCCCGCGCGCTTCGCCGTGAATGCCGCCCGCCGGCGTGATCCGGGCGGCATTGTCCAGGTCTCCGCCACGTCGGCGTCCAGGCCGCGCGCGCTCAGGGCACGGAGGATCTGCTCCCGCTTGAAATTCGCGTAAGGCGCCGGCGCCATATGCTGCAGCGTGCACCCGCCGCACGTGCCGAAATGCCTGCACGCCGGCGCTGCGCGGTCCGGCGAAGGCACCAGCACCTCCAAGAGCTTAAGCCGCTCGCCCGCGCCCTCCACGCGTACGCTCTCCCCGGCCAGCGTAAAGGGCACGTTCACCCACGCGCCATTCTCCTGCGCCCGCCCGTCGCCCTGTGCGCCGAGCGATTGGATCGTCAAGCTGCGCGGGCCGGAGGCAGGCGTATCTTGCGGGGCAGGCATCCGGTCTCCGGGGGTAGCTGTGTTCTGCGCACTGCGTTAGCAGGGGCAGGCCTCGCGCGCAAAGGAGCCCCGCCATGGCCAAGGCCAATGGAAGACCCCGTCCCATCAGCCTCGCCCTGCAGGGCGGCGGCGCCCACGGCGCTTATACCTGGGGCGTGCTCGATCGCCTGACCCGCGAGGAAAGCCTGCAGATCGAAGCGATCTCGGCCACCTCCGCCGGCGCGCTCAACGCCGTCGCCTTCGCCGCAGGCCGCGCCAAGGGCGGCCCCGAAGGCGCCCGAAAGGAACTTGAATCGCTCTGGCGAAAGGTCTCGGATGCAAGCTCCGCCCTCGGCGCCTTCGGCCCGGCCGGCTTAGCCATGGCCACCGCGCTGCAATCCCTCGCCAGCCCCTACGATCTCAACCCGTTCAACTACAATCCGCTGCGCAAGCTGGTCGAAGCCGAAATCGATTTCGAAGCCGTGCACGCTTCCGGCCTCAAGCTCTTCATCTCCGCCACGAATGTCGAAAGCGGCCGGGTGCGCGTCTTCTCCAAGGATGAGATCAACGCCGACGCCGTGCTCGCCTCGGCCTGCCTCCCGCAAAGTTTCCAGGCCGTGGAAATCGAGGGCACGCCCTATTGGGACGGCGGCTACATGGGCAATCCCAGCCTCTTCCCGCTCGTCTATTCCGGCGCCCCGGCAGATGTGCTGCTGGTTATCCTCAATCCGCTGACACGGCCGGGCACACCCAAACGCGCCGCTGAGATCCAGGAGCGCCTCAACGAGATCAGCTTCAACGCCTCTCTCATCGGCGAGCTGCGCGCCATCGCCTTCGTCCAGCGCCTCATCGACGAGGGCATGCTGAAAGAGCCGATGATGAAGAAATACCGCAGGCTGAACATCCACGCCATAAAGGGCGGGCAGGACCTGATCGGCTACGGCCTTGCCAGCAAATCCGACACCCGCTGGCGCCTCCTCACCGAGCTGCGTGACAAGGGATTCGAGGCCGCCGACCGCTGGCTCGCCGACTGCGCGAAAGACGTCGGTACGAAAAAGTCCAGCTTCGATATCCGCAAGGAGTTTCTCGAGACCTGAAAGGCATCGCCGCTGCAGGATTGTGTCACTTCGGGTCCAGCCGGTCACCGCTTCAACGCGCGAGATCAACTGGCGTAAAGTGAACGGGCAGAGCAATTTGCCGGCGCTGACCAGCGACCAGGCTTCGGCGACGCCCAGTTCGGGCTAATGCCGCCAGAAGACGGCGCCGCAGGCATGGGGTTGCCTGGCGACAAGGCAGCGCGCCCGCTCTGCGCCTTCGTGCACGAAGTCGACCTCCACACCGAAGCTCGTCCCAGGGATCGCGTTGACAATTTCCGCCACACCTTTCCGCGGATCAAACACGCACACGCGGCGCGCCAGTGGAGAGGCCGCGTCCAGCGCCGCCGGCACGGGCGGCAGGCCAACAGCCCCTGCCAGCACGGCTCTTCGGTCCATCAGCAGGCTGTGCCTGCCTATATAAAGCAGAGAGGGAACCACAATCTCCAGTCAAACAGGATCCGCGGCCGGATCACTTTCTGTTCAGGAAACACACCCGTGCCGCCCCATACTCGCGGGCATCGATCAGCGTCCAGCCCGGAAACATCAGCATCTCGTCCGCGCCCGTCTCTGCCACCACAAGCGCATCCTCCGCCAGCCATCCGCCGCCCGCAAGGCAGTCCAGCGCCGGCTGCACCAGCCCCTTGTGATAGGGCGGATCAAGGAAGGCCAGGGTGAACGGCCCGCCGACACCCGCCGGTTTCGGGCCGAGGTCGGTCGCCGATCGCCGGTGCAGGCGCGTGGCGCCGAACAGGCCGAGTGCCTCGATATTGTCGCGGATGGCGCCGCGAGCGGCCGCGTCGGTTTCCACGAACAGGCAGAAGGCCGCGCCCCGGCTCATCGCCTCCAGCCCCAGCGCGCCGGAGCCCGCAAACAGGTCGATTACCCGCGCCCCCTCGATGGCCGGCGCCCAGTCGGCATGGGCGATCACATTGAACAGGCTCTCGCGCGTACGGTCACTGGTCGGCCGCGTGCCCATCCCCTTGGGGGCAATCAGGGCCCGGCCCTTGTGCTGTCCGGCGATGATGCGCATGCAAATGTCCTCTTTCCGGCGCGCTTTATCACGCTCAGCGCGAGTTGAAAGCCTTGCGGACTTCAAAGCCCCGGCGCACTCTGCCGCAAAAGTCCGGGAGACCCATATGGCGAATGTCGAAACCGAAACCCATGGCGCCACGCGCCTTATCCGCTATGCCAACCCGCCGCGCCATTACATGACCGCTGCGGGCGCTGGCCTGATGCTGGCCGCCGTTGATGCCGCCGTCGCCGATCCCGCGATCCGCGTCCTCGTCCTGACGGGTACGGAGGATGTGTTCGTGCGCCACTATGACGTCGCCGAGATCGTCGCGGTCGGCGAAGCGGTGCAGGCGGGACAGTTGAAGCCGGAAGACTTCGAGCGGGGCGGTTTTGCCGACATGATCCGTGCGGTCTTCGAGTCCCCCAAGCCCGTCATAGCCGCCATCAACGGTGTCTGCATGGGCGGCGGCTTCGAACTCGCGCTCGCCTGCGACCTGCGCATCGCCGGCAACCAGGTGCCCCTGATCGGCCTGCCGGAAACCCGCATCGGCATTTTCCCCGGCGGCGGCGGCACCCAGCGCCTGCCGCGTATGATCGGCGAGGCGAGGGCGCTCGAGTTCGTCCTCCGGGGACAGACGGTCGACGCGCAGGGCGCTCTCGCGCTCGGCCTTGTGAACGCCGTCGCAGCAGACGCTGTCGCCGAGGCGTTGGCCATCGCGGCCGAACTGTCAGCCCGCGGCGCCGAAGGCCTGGCCCACGCCAAACGCCTTGTGCGCGGCGCGCTGACCTGGGGCCTCGTAGACGGCACCCGCGAGGAACAGCACGGCTTCCACGCCGTCCTGAAATCCGAAAGCGCCATGACCGCCATGAAGGACTTCCTCGCGAACGGCGAAGACATTACACGGTAGGTCCGCTCGACATTTGCATCACTTGATGCTATATTTGATGCACTTGGGAGAATGAGTCATGCGCACGACGGTCAATCTCGACGACGAACTCATGGCGAAAGCTGCCGAATATACCGGCATCGCCGAAACACCCGCATTGCTACGTGAAGCGCTGAAGGCCCTGATCGCGCGGGAAGCCGCGCGCCGCCTCGCGCTGTTGGCGGGCAAGGAGCCGGAGGTCAAGGCGCCGCCGCGCCGCCGGTTTCCGCCGGAAGAAGCGGCCGGATGATCCTCTTCGACACGTCCGTATGGGTGGACCATTTTGGCCCATCTACCTTTTCGCTCGCGCCTTTCCTGCAGTCTGGCCAGGTCATGATGCACGCCCTCGTGCTGGGCGAGATTGCGATGGGTTCTTTGCGCAACCGTTCCCGCACGCTTCTGGATCTTTCCTCGCTGCCGCAAGCCGGCCGCGTATCCGATGAGGAAGTCCTTGTGCTGATCGAATCCCGGCGCCTTTTTCCCCGGGGCATCGGTCTGGTCGATGTCCACCTTCTGGCGTCTGCGATCGTTACCCCCCCGGTCCAGTTGCGCACGGCTGACCGCAGGCTGGCAGAAGTCGCCGCTGAACTCGGTGTCGGCGGTCACGTCAGCGAACTCAGCACATGACCAGCCCAATGTCCCGCGCCCTCGAACTCGCCCGTCTCGCCGCCGCAGCGGGCGAAGTGCCTGTCGGCGCGGTAATCGTGGACCCCGCCAGAGGCGAGATCGTCGGCGAAGGCGCCAATGCGCCGGTCATGGCGCACGATCCCACGGCCCATGCCGAGATCATCGCGCTGCGCTCGGCGGCCGCCAGGCTCGGCAACTACCGCCTCACGGGCCTGCACCTCTACGTCACGCTGGAGCCCTGCGCGATGTGCGCCGGCGCCATCAGCTTCGCCCGCATCGGCAAGGTCATCTTCGCCGCGAGCGACCCCAAGGGCGGCGCCATCCTCCACGGCCCGCGCTTCTTCGAGCAGAAAACCTGCCTCTGGAGGCCACAGGTCGAAGAAGATGACGCCAGCGCCGCCGAGGCAGGAGACCTGCTCCGCGCTTTCTTCCGGGAACGGAGGGAGGATCCGGGACGCAGACCTCTTGCGCGGGAATGAGAACCAACCGGCTCCAGGTGATAAAAAATGAGAATGAATGAGAGGAAATCTATAGCAAACATGCACTGTTTGCATCGCGATAGCGCTCGGTGACCGCCGTCAGGAACGGAACTTGCGCCTGCAAGAACCACCCCTCCCGAAAAATAAAGTCCACCCCTCTCAAGCCTGTATAAGATTCTTCGCGCATCCTTGCGCTAC
>CALGEF010000043.1 GCA_937881755.1 uncultured Acidobacteriota bacterium | reverse complement strand
GCGTAAGCGCCTCACGACATGTCCGGGCCCCTGCCCCCAACTTATCACCAGACGACCTGGCGACCCTTGCGCGCAAAAGACCCCGGGGGCTGCAACGAAACGGTCCGCGCCGATGCGCAACACCAGAAACGCGTCGCAGGACCGGACCTGCCCCTCATTAAAGAAAAAGCGCACGGTCCAAAAACACGAATGCTCCAGCGAATGCACCAGGAGCAATTTTAGATGAAAAAAGTCAATAAAAACGATGCTAGATGGCGGTGCTGTCATGTGTGGACGGCCCCGGTTCTGCAAGCGCAAAGTTTGATGGACTTTGATCTGACGGGATGCGGTCATGTGTCCGGCCTGTTGGCGCGGCGTGTACGACCGCTGGCCCTGATGAAGTCCGCTAGCCGGGTTCCATTCAGTCTATCGGACTTGATGTCCTGACAGCACCTCGGAGTCTCCCGGTTACGGTCCCTTGTTAGATCATCATCACTTACATTCTGCCCTTACAGTCTGGAGCGAACAGGTCTGACTGCCCGCGGTTCGTATTCTGTTACGCCATGGCCGGCGCCCGGTAGGTTTCGCCGCGCGCCAGTACCGCCCATGCGATCCGTGCGGTCTTGTTGGCCATTGCGACCGTGGTGACCCGCACCGGTTTGCGTGTCAGGAGCGACCTGACCCAGACCCCGGTTGCCGACGGGTTGGTTTCTGCACGGCGGATCACGGATGTGGCGCCGACAACGAGCAGTCGTCGCAGGTAGCCATCCCCCATCTTCGAGATACGCCCGAGCCGGTCCTTGCCGCCGGACGAGTTCTGCCTCGGCGTCAGTCCCAGGAAGGCGGCAAACTGGCGTCCGGAGCGGAACACGGATGGGTCTGGTACACTGGCTGCCAGTGCGGTTGCGGTAATGATGCCGACACCGGGGATCGTCTCCAGTCTCTGACTGGCAGTGTCCTGTCGGTGCCAGGCGAGTAGCTGACGTTCCAGCGCATGTATCTCGCTGACGAGGGCGTCAAGCTGCAGGCCAAGGCTCAGCACAACGGAACGTGCGATCTCTGGCAGGCCTGGCGCTTCAGTATCCCGAAGGTTCGTAATCATCTCCATCACCTTACGTGGTCCTTGGGGTGCGATGATCCCGAACTCCGCGAGATGACCCCGGACCGCATTGAGCAGCATGGTCCGTTGGCGCATCAGCAGATCCCGGGTGCGATGTAATACAAGCACGCCCTGACGATCGGCACTCTTGATCGGCACGAACCGCATGGTGGGCCGGGTCACCGCCTCGCAGATCGCCTCGGCGTCCGCCATGTCGTTCTTCTGGCGTTTGACATAAGGCTTCACATAGACGGGCGGCATCAGCTTCACCTCATGTCCGAGGGCAGAGATCTCACGGGCCCAGTAATGGGCTGTCGCGCAGGCTTCCATGCCGACCAGGCAAGGCTCCAGATCCCGCAGCGCCTCAAGCACTGCGCTTCGGCGCAATTTCTTGCGCAGGACAACTGTGCCCGCCTCATCCACGCCGTGGAGCTGGAAAACAGACTTGGCAATATCAATCCCAATCGTGGTAATGGTCATGGCGGACGGCTCCTCTTCTTGTTGGCTGTATGACAGCACCAACATGGCACATTGCGATGCCGGTGGGAGGGGCCGTCCACCCCATCAGGCGAATGCGAACCAGTCTCCACAATTCGCGGTCCAGCGGGTTCTAGGCGACGAGAAGGTCCCGCCACTCACGAAGAGCGGCGTCTCGTTTCTGCTTGAATCGAATTCTGGTATTGATGTGCCTTTCAAAATTGAAGTGATTGTACACTGACGAATGGATTGAGACGAATTTCTGCAAACTTCGCATGCGCCGGAATCGCGACATCGCCCGCTCTCGCCTTCGGAAGGGCAGGTGTGAATTCTCAGCTCGGTTATTGAGATGTCGACCGGTTTCCTGGCGCTTCTCATTCCCGATCGCTTTCATAGCCGCCCGATAAGAGGGGCACTTGTCCGTCACGACGATATGCGGACTGCCATAGCGCTTCATTGCTTTCTTTAGGAATTTCAACGCAGCAGCCTTATCCCTCTTCTTCGTGACATAGGATTCCAAGACTTCGCCTTCGTGGTCGACAGCGCGCCAAAGATAATGGCGCTCTGCTCGGATTTTGACGAAGACCTCATCCAGGTGCCACTGCCATTGCGGGCTGCGCCGCATGAATTCGGACCGGCGTTTCCGGATCTTGTGCGCCAAGTAAGTCCCGAACCGATCGACCCAGAGGCGGACACTTTCGTGACAGACATCAATGCCGCGTTCGTGGAGAAGATCTTCGACATTTCGAAGCGAGAGCGGAAATCGGACGTACATCAGCACGCCAAGCTGGATGATTTCGGGCGAGGTTTTGAAGTAGCGGAATGGGTTTTTGGCCATATTAGAAGGCTAAACACCAGAATCGGTCACCTCAAGCCCGGTTCCGCTGACAACACCCGCTCGAACACCTGAGCGAACCCGACCTGGGTGTCCTTGTTCTGCTTTCTGTTCACCGCATAGGGGAATGCTTCGACCGCCGTTGCCCCGGACGCCTTCGAACGATCTCGATGCTGGGCGATTCGGTATCGAAGGCTGGTACATCGGGCCGGGCCTTCAGCTGTGGCTGCAGGCTTACATGATCGAGGTCTGGCGTGATCTCCACCGGAACGAGGTCAGCTCCAGCGAGGCGCGGGTTGAAGCGTCGATCCTTGCGCCAGATGAAAACCAGGTTGGCGTTGATCCCATACCTCAGCGCCACTTCGGCAACTGACGCACCCTCGGCATAGGTCTCGACTACAACCCGACGCTTCACCTCATCCGGCCAGTGCTGCCGCGTCCGTCCCGCCATGCTCATCCCTTGTGACTATGCTGTCCATTAAGCCGATAATGGACAGCATAGTCATAACGCGTGCAAGGCCGGGGAGACCGGACGGTTACGCAGACAGAACGAACCGGGCCGGTCTTTTATCCCCGGACCTTTGGAGGGATTGGAAAAGACGGTGGGACGCTGCCGGGCTATTGCAGTTCAGACCTTCTGGATGCAGCGGAACTTGCCTTTCCGGTCGGCGTGACGTGGCGTCACCACGCAGAGCCAGACTCCTCAGAGGAAGAGATCTAGGTTGGCGGGATCGAAGTTGCCGAGGTTTGGCAGGGCCGCTGCGACTTCACTCTCAGTCAGTCCCCACCAGCGTCCGAGTGGCCCAGCAAGCTGTTCTACCGACAGGGACGGAATGAGCCGTCCCCCTCCGGCATCGAGGTCATGACCGAGTTCAGCGGGTGTGACGTCGCCGAAAATGTGACGACCCCGGACGGCGCCCCCCATGACGATATGGTGGCCGCCCCAGCCATGGTCGGTGCCGTCTCCGTTGACGGCGAGCGTCCTGCCGAAATCCGACGCGGTGAAGGTGGTGACGCTCTGGGACACGCCCAGTTCGGTCATGGCTGCATTGAACGCGGCGAGGGCGTCGTCGATCTGTGTAAGCAGGCCTGGCAGATCGGCGGCCTGACTGGAATGGGTGTCGAAACCGCCGGTGCCGACGAAGAAGATCTGGCGGGAGGCGAAGAGGCTGTTGCGGATCGAAATCGTCTCCGCGACGGCGCGGAGCTGTGAGCCAAGCGGTGAACCCGGAAAGCTCGTCGACAACGCAATCGCGCTGTCCTTCGCCGCGGTGAAGGCGTTGTTGGTGGCAATGCCGTCGCGGAACAGTCTTGCCATGTCACGTTCCAACACATTGTCGCTTGAGAAGCTGCTGGCCTGAACGAAACGTTCCGCAGAGGTCACGAATGGTGCGAACAGGTCGCTGTCGGGCCTCTGCGCTAGCGGGGCAAGGGCTTTGAGTCCCGTCGAACCTGACAGCGAAAGCTGATAGGGAGAGGCTCGTCGGCCCGTCAGGAACGGGCCGACGCCGGTCGCCGCAAGCGTGGTAAACGCCGGATCGGTGGCATTTGCCCCAGAAGCGAGCGCAGCATCAGCAAACAGGCCTCCCCAGCCGAGCTGGGCGCCTTCGGGAGCGCTGGATTGCCAGGTCGATTGCTGGTCGTTGTGAGAGAACAGGCGCGACGGAACACGGGCGGACCCGGAAACAAAGCCGGATGCGGTCGTGGGCTCTATCAGCGGTCCGACATTTGACACAACTGACACGCGACCCTGATCGAACAGCGCCTTGAGCTTCGGGAGTTCGGGGGGCAGGGCGAACTGTCGGCTGCCAAACCGGGATGCGTCGTCCGGGTTAACGGGCAGGAGGTTTTCCCGCGACCGCGCTGCGCCATAAGTGTTCAGCAGGCTTCCGCGAACGCGGGAAAATTGCGCAAATGACGGCTCGTCATAAGGCAGAAGAAGGTCGTGCCCGTCCAGCCCACCAAACAAAAAAACGCAGACCAGCGCTTTGTAGCCAGAGGTATCGGCGGCATGAGCGGTGAACATTCTTGACGCCCACGGGACGCTTGCTGCGGTGAATGCGGACGCGCCAGCGAGTTGCAGCAGCTTTCTGCGATTTAGGGCCATGGTCCGTCTGTCCTTATCGTTGAACGAGGTAGTCGGGGGAGCTCATGACAAGCAGCACGGCGACCCCGACAAAGCGCTCGTGATCGGACTGGGTTCGCAGAGCGTCGTCCGGAAACGTGCGCAGCGTGCTGATCAGCTGGGTCCTGGTCGTCTCTGACATCGATCCGTAAAGGAGAAGGTCGTCGAGATGATCCACGAGTGCCGGGATGTCGCTGGCCAGCGCGATCTCATCGCTGTAGTCAGCTATGAAGGTCGCACCGGCGCGAGCTTCGTCAAACGGAGCGCCGGACGCCGTGAACACGGGTCGCACCGCCGCAAAGTTCTCGCGCTGACCCAACAGCGCCCCGTAGGTCAGCAGGTTGATGTAACCCGGTGTCGTCGAGGCGTTCACGATCTGAAGTTCAGGAACGGTCAGTTCGAGTTCGCCGGATTGCGTCCCCGGGGCGACGTAGCCGGGACGATAGAAATTGAACACTGACGGCGACCTGTAGGGATGCTGTGCGAGCACGTCTGTTGGAGACGTATCGTAGAGCACCCGCACATATTCAGGACTTCTCATGTCCACGTCGAACGCCCTCATGAAGTGCGTAAGGCGCAGAACGGGCTCGCGGACTTTGCCGAACGTGTTGTCCTGGAGCGCCGATGCCATGGAGACTTCGGGGTCGAAGAGAACCGCTGCGATGGTTGCCTTGAGATCGCCCTTTCGCCCGTCGCCGACCCGCGTCCCGTCGGGCAGCGTGAACACACCTGCGTCGAACGCGGTTGCGACACGTTCGATGTATTCCGGACTCGGATGACTGGTCACGAAGCGCTGGATCAGTTGTCGTCCGACAAACGGTCCAACATTCGGATGCGCCATGATGTGATCCAGCGCGAGGGCTATCGACCGGTCGCCGGACGTCCCGGCTGGGATCGTCGTTCCGAGAAAGGATTTGGCTTCTGGTGAATGTTCCGCCGCAATGATTGTCAGCGGCGTTTGAACACCTGCCACGATCTGTGGGACCCGACCCGGGATCGGGGCGCGTTCGAGGTCGATCCGTGAATCGTACAAGCCGGTAAAGACCTTCGCCAGACCGGTGATGTCGGTGTTGTCATAGGTCTCGATCGGACGCCCGTCAGCGCCGAGCCGGGGTGTTCCGTCCGGATTGAGCTCGACAAGTCCGATCGTGAAGAGCTGCAGGATCTCGCGGGCGTAATTCTCGTCCGGCATGCGACCGGTTGCCGGATCCCCTTTCTGGTTTCCGAAATAGGTCAGGTATTCCGCCATCGCGGGCGAATACGTGATGGCCTCCAGAAGGTCGCGGTAATTCCCGAATGCATTCTCATTCAGAACGTCGAGATAATAGCCGCCCGTCTGGGGAAAAATGCCGTTGAGGCCACCGCTGCCATTGGAGACGACCAGGATCTGCGACAGCGCGAACACGGTACGCTGGCGCAACTGGTCATCGGCGTGGACCGCGTTGCGCCAGAAAACGAAGGTCGTTGCGTCCTGGTCGAAACCGTCCGCCAGCATGCCTGCCTGGGGCGTGCCGAGGTCGTAATAGCTCTGCACTGCGGGCAGATACCGGCTCACCGGCGCGCTGAACTGCGACACGAGCCAGGCGGATGGGTTGGTTCCCGTGAGGTCTGACACGTCGGACGGGTCCGGACCGAATGTGGCCATGGTCAGGAAACGGGAGGTTGCCTCCGGCGTGGTGAAGGTGCCGGTCGGATCGCTCGACGAGGGGGGAGGTGGTGGAGGCGGCGGAGGTGGGGGCGGGGGTGGAGGTGCAGGCGACGGAGGCGGCGAAGAGCCACTGCCGGACGACGAACCACCGCCGCCGGAACAGGCGGCGGCAAGAACGAGGACAGATGCCAGAGCGAGAGAAAGCGGAGTTTTGTAGCGCATGGATGGTTTAACGTCCGGGGCTAGGTTTTCCGTCGCAGAAATTGGCGAGGTGCCAATTTTTTTAAGAAAGAGAGGTCTGAAACTGAAGAAACGACTGCCTCACGAGGACGAAGATCGGGACGCAGCCCGCCTGCGCGTCCACCCGGTCGGCAAAGCTTCCACGCCGTGGGCATAACGGGCGAGCAGCGTGTCCAGAGTGTGTTTCGGCGTGCAAGTTTGACCCCTTAGACGGGGTTATCGGCGTCCAACTTTGACCCCCCGTTTTGAGTGTTTGACCATCCGTGTTTCGCGAGCGGATGGAGCGGGAGTTGAAGGGCGTGGATACGATTGCGCGGGTTCGCCGGGCGTTTCATCATCAAGGATGGTCGGTGAAGCGGATCAGCCGGGCGCCTTGCAGTTTTCTCCCTGACTGAGCCGACGCTCTTCCCGAGTG
>CALGEF010000042.1 GCA_937881755.1 uncultured Acidobacteriota bacterium | reverse complement strand
TACGGGTCGGTCGGTGCCCCGGAAATCTGCCGCTCGCTGAAGCAGCCTGAACCGCGCGGGGATGGTTAAACGGATGTTGCTGCCCCTGCATCAATCTGAAGGCCGGAATGAGCCCCGCTTAAACCTTTGTCGGCTAGCGTGCCGGCAAGAAAAAGGGATCCAGCATGGGCTCAAACCTTCGCGACCTGATGTTTTCGATGAACTTCATGGCGCTGGTCAGCCTGTCGGCGCTCAGCATCTCGTTCATTGTCTCCATCCTCGTCTACCAGTTCGGCATTCCGGTTCGGGCGGCCGATTATGTGCGCCTGAACCTGTTCGTGACCGGGTGCGTCGCCCTCCCGACGGCGATCATCGCCGCGCTGCACGCTTTCGAAACCCGCTCCTACCAGAGCCGCCTTGAGGCGCTCGCCTGGACCGACGAACTCACGGGACTGCTCAACCGAAGGTTCTTCCTGCGCGGCGCGCATGAAGAGTGCAACCGCATGCTCGGCAGGCCGCAGGCGGCCGCCGTGGCTATCATCGACCTCGACCTCTTCAAGGAAGTGAACGACCTTTATGGCCACGCGGCCGGGGACCGCGTGCTGAAAACCGTGGCGCAGCTTGCCCAGGCCGAACTGCGCAGCCCGTTTGACAAGCTTGGCCGCTGGGGCGGCGAGGAATTTGTTGTCCTGCTCAGCGATGTTACACCCGAAGACGCCCGCTGCTTTTGCGAACGCCTGCGCAGCCGTATCGAGACAGCGCAGATAGAGGCCGGCGAGCACCAGGTCTCCATCACGGCCAGCTTCGGTTTCAGCATGGTCGGCGCCGGTGCGGACGTCAGCTCGGCCATAGAGGCCGCCGACCGCGCGCTCTACGAGGCCAAGCGCCTCGGCCGCAACCGCGTCGAAATGGGCGAGTATGCCCGTGCCGGGGTTCAGGATATTGCCGATTTCAACAAGCGCCAGCGGGCGCTGAAAAACCGGGCTCCGGCGTATGACGATACCGCGGATGGTATTCGCGCCATCTCGCTCGAACAGGCGTCCCTGAGCCGGCGCCAGGCCAGCCGGCTTTAAGCGCGCCGATCCGCGCCCTTGCCGCGGTGACGATTCCCTGTTTGGACGGTCAGGCCCAGACAGGAAGACGCTCATGGTCCCGCCGCCCCCCCGCACAGGTCCGCTGACGGACCTGCGCGTCATTGAACTCGGCCAGCTTATCGCAGGTCCTTTCTGCGGCCAGATCTTCGCCGACATGGGCGCCGACGTCATCAAGGTCGAGCCACCCGGACAGGGCGACCCGTTGCGCGAGTGGGGCCGCGAAGGCTTTCCGCTCTGGTGGTCGGTGGTCGCCCGCGGCAAGCGCTGCATCACGGCGAACCTGCGCGAAAAGGAAGGCCAGGACCTTGTCCGCCAGCTCGTCGCGCAGGCCGATTTCCTGCTCGAGAATTTCCGCCCTGGCACACTGGAAAAATGGGGCCTCGGCTACACCGCCCTGAAAGAAATCAACCCGCGCCTGATCATGATCCGCGTCTCCGGATACGGGCAGACCGGCCCCTATGCCACCCGTGCCGGCTACGCTTCCGTCGGCGAAGCGATGGGCGGCCTGCGCTATGTCATGGGCGAAGCCGACCGCGTGCCCTCCCGGGCCGGCATCTCACTGGGTGACAGCCTCGCCGGCCTCTACGCGGCCCTCGGCGCGCTCGCCGCGCTGCACCACCGCGGGAAGACCGGCGAAGGCCAGATGATCGACGCAACCATCTATGAGTCTGTGCTCTCGGTGATGGAGGCCCTCGTCCCGGAATACCAGTTCGAGGGCTATACCCGCGAACGCTCCGGCTCGATCCTGCCGAATATCGCCCCGTCGAACATCTATACCGGCTCGGACGGCATGGTGATCATCGCCGCCAACCAGGACACTGTCTTTGCCCGCCTGTGCGAAGCCATCGGCCAGCCCGCCCTGAAAGATGATCCCGCCTACAGGAGCCATGCCGCGCGCGGCAGCAACCAGAAAGCCCTCGACGACCTGATCCAGCTCTGGACGGCCACTCGCAGCATCGACGAGATCGAACGCACGATGATCGCAAACGGCGTTCCCGTCGGCAAAGTCTACCGCGCCGCCGACATGCTGAGCGACCCGCACTACATCGCCCGCGAGTCCCTCACCGAAGTGGCGAGCGAAACATGGCCGGGCCTGAAACAGCAGAACGTCTTCCCCAAACTCTCCGCCACCCCCGGCCAGATCCGCTGGGCGGGCCCCGCGCAGCTTGGTTCGCACACGCAAGAAGTCCTCTCCGAACTCCTGAACCTGACGCCCGAGCAGGTCGACAAACTCCGTGCCAGCGGAATTGTCTGACGCCGAGGGGCGATACAGGTCGGTGACAAGCCGGCACCAGGTAAAAAAAGAGAATGAATGGGAACATCTCTGAGGTACCCGGCGTCACAGGCAGGCTGCCAGCATCAGGATCCCGAGGGTCAGGGCAGGGCGGCGCACGCACTTGCGCCTGCAGAACATCCCGCCCGAAAACCCGGATAAAGTGCCCTCAAGCCGTTTTAAGCTTGCGGCCAACGCTTCTGCTACACCTCCGTCCACGGAGGTATATTCCGCACATGATCACACAGCCAGGTTCCAGGCCTCAGACCCCTTGCCTCTCCTGTCATGGGCGAGGCGCTGGAGAGCCGCCACGCAACCCGTCTCCCTCCGGGAGGGGATGCGAGGGACAGGCGATTGCGGTGCCATCTGCGCGGGCAGGCCGGCCGCTAAAGGCGGCGGGCGTGAGGGGCTGGCCAGTCAGCGCCCACACCGCCGAAGGCGCCTGCGAAGGCCGGTGCCTGGACCGGGGAGGATCTCCCTTTCGACCCCGGCCCCTCGCTTCAGAACGTCCGCGCCGGCGGCGAAAGCCAGGCCGCCCCAAACGCGGTTGCGGCCGGTCGAACTGCCCGGGCCCAAGTCTTTTCACCCCCGGTCTTGCAGCCAGGCGGGAGTTGGGGCAAACCCCGGTCAGGCCTGAAGGGGTATAGCTCAGTTGGTAGAGTGGCGGTCTCCAAAACCGCAGGTCGTGGGTTCGAGTCCCCCTGCCCCTGCCAGGCCAGACAAATCCGGCGAACCCGCCTGCTCAGGAGCGTGACCGCTGGAAAACCTGTCCCCTCCCGAAGCCCCCCAGCCCTGGTGGCGCGGCGCTGTTATTTACCAGATCTACCCGCGCTCCTATCTCGACACCAACGGGGACGGGATCGGCGATCTGCCGGGGATCACCCGGAAGCTTGCCTATATCGCCGCCCTCGGCGTCGAGGCGATCTGGATATCCCCCTTCTTCAAGTCGCCGATGAGCGATTTCGGCTATGACGTGTCGGACTATTGCGATGTCGATCCGATCTTCGGCACGCTGGAGGACTTCGACGCCTTGCTGGCAAAGGCCCACAGCCTCGGCCTGAAGGTCATCATCGACCAGGTCTATGCCCACACCTCCGACGCGCATGACTGGTTCGCCCAAAGCCGCGGGTCGCGGGATAATCCGTATGCCGACTGGTATGTCTGGAGGGACCCGAAGCCGGATGGTACCCCGCCCAGCAACTGGCAGTCCGTCTTCGGCGGCCCTGCCTGGACCTGGGATGCGAGGCGCCAGCAATACTACATGCACAATTTCCTCCCGACCCAGCCGCAGCTGAACGTCCACAACCGGCAGGTTCAGGACGCGCTGGTGGCCGCCGCAAAGTTCTGGCTCGACAGGGGCGTTGACGGCTTCCGCCTCGACGCGATCAACTTCGCGATGTTCGATCCGGACTTCCGGGACAATCCGCCCTGGCCGGCCGGCAGCCGCACGATTACCCGGCCCTTTGACCTGCAGCATCATATCCACAACCAGTCCCACCCGGACAT
>CALGEF010000041.1 GCA_937881755.1 uncultured Acidobacteriota bacterium | reverse complement strand
GACGAAAGCGGCTCGTTGGGATCGCAGGAATGTCAAATCCGAAACACGAATTATGAGCGATGATCGATCAATCGCGCGTTAAGCTAACACGCAACTAGCCGCCTGTTTCCTCGACCCAAGCCCATCCGCACACAGTTCAATCAGCGCAAAACCAATCCGGCAAAGACAGCGTCATTTGCGGGATTGAAGGGGTTCAGGATGCGCAGGCCGCCAAGCTCGCGCCCATCCTGCAGATCCTCCGTGACCAGAACGCGGGCGCCGGCTCGTTCAGCGGCGGCGCAGATGACAGCGTCCCACATCTGCAGCCCGTGCGCCTTCGATATTTCCATCGCCAGGGACAGAATTTCATCGGACGTCGCCGGTGTCACGAAAAGCGAAGAATAGACGTCCACCTGGGCACACGCCGACGTGAATGCTGCCGGCGCCCGGCGCTGGACGAACCGAAGGAACTCTCCGAAAACCTGCACGGGAATGACGCCGTTCTGCGCTGCCAAGAGGATGACCTCTGCGGCGCGTTGTCCCTTCTCAGTTTCAGGTTCGAGCTCCGCATAAATAAGGATGTTGCTGTCGAGCGCGACCCGGATCATGTATCGCCGCCATAAAGATCATCCTCTGTGATAGATCCGACCCGAATCCCCGTCGCGGTCTTGGCGGCCAGACTTGCCCTCAGGCGCGCCATCTTCGCAAGCCACTCGGGATCGGCCGTTCGATCGGCCAGCTCAGGCGCAACGCGGGCAACCGGCACGCCATTCTTGGTGATGACGATCACTTCGCCCCGCTCGGCGGCGGCGATCAGCTGCGAGAAATTCTGGTTTGCCTCGCGCACAGTCATTTCGCGCATTCCCGCCTCCCTTTGAAGTGTTGCAACGTAGAACATTGCATGCGCAGTTGCAAGTCGTGGGACTCCCTTGTTGCAAGGGCGTAGCCGTAAACTGCCTCTTCGTCGTTCCTTGCGAGACAGGATCGTCCTTCACAAAGTCAGGGAATGCGGCCGCAGTGACTGGTATGGCGGCGCGAACACCGGTCTGCTCCGGCACTGAGCGCTCAAACCGCGGGAAGGCCTGAAATCCCGAACGGGACTGACCCGCCCGCGGGCACACGCGCAATCAACGCATCAGTTTCTGCAAACCTGGCCGCAGGAGGAGAAAGCAGACATAGGCCCGCTCGAGCACCCA
>CALGEF010000040.1 GCA_937881755.1 uncultured Acidobacteriota bacterium | reverse complement strand
CTTCCAGATCGATGCCGACGCGATTGTCGGCGCGGCGAGCCATCTGTCGCCGGGCCGCATCCTTTAAGGGGTCAGGCGGCGCGCTTCGGGACGTTCCAGGCGGATTTCAGCTCATGCAGGGCATCGATCCAGTCGCCGCCATCGCGCAGGCGCTGGACGTAGAGTTCCAGGATCTGGCGGGCGGCCACGCTCGGCTCGATGCCGCAGCGCTCGGCGTGTTCGGAGAAAAAGTCCTTGTCCTCGGCATCGAGACGGACGGTGAGGGCAACCCTGTTGGACATCCGGGACATGAAACGACTCCTGAAGCAGCTAGAAGGTGCTTTATGATATTCAGGTGTAATCTGTCAACAAGCCCTGATTTAATGATAAATATTTGACAAATTACGGAGTCAGTGCGCCTGTCTGCCCATGGCAAACTGGGCAAAATCCTCGATCCTCGACAGCAGTCCGGGCAGTACGGACCTGATGTGCGTATCGCTGAAGCGCGACTACCGGCTGGCTGTGCCCGCGGACGTGCGCCGGGCGGTCAGCTGGCTGAAGGAGGCGCCGGCCAGGCTGGAGGTCTTGTTCGAACTGAACGAGGCGGGCCGCGTCCGGGTGCTCGATCTTGCCGCCGCCCTGCCCCGCCTTCAGGAAGCGATGGCGGCGAGCCCGGAGGACATGGAAGACCTGCGGCTGATCTATTCGCGCGGCAGCTTCATCCGGGACCGGCTGGACCTCACCGATCCGGTGGTGCCGCATCTCGGCGTTCTCGAGCAGGTAAGCCAGGAGGCAGGCGCGAGCGTGTTCGTGCGCGCGGCTGATGGGGACATCGAGATATGGTCCGACGCGTTCCGCGGCGCGCAGGTGGCGCGCGCCATCGGGCGCCAGCAAGGCGTGATGGGCTCTCTCAAGGACAAGCCTTAACCACCTGTTAACCACCCTTATGGCATCCCGGAGCTTCTAATAGCTGCTCCGGGCATCCAGGGCCGGCGCACATCGCAGGAGGCCAGGATGAGCATCTTCAACCCCATTTGTCCCGCCCGGGGCATCTACGGACACATTGAGCGCCTTGAGGCGCGGCGCGCGCAGATGGGGCATATGGCGCAGGCGGTGGCGGCCGGCGACTGGCCGGGCCGGGACGCGCTGCTGCAGCGGCTGGACGCGCTGGACCAGGCACTGATCCTTGAAGGCGAGCAGGCCCGCGACGAGCTGGCCGAGGTGGCCGCGATGAGCGCCGAAGGGGCGACGTGCCAGCTGATCGCGGCGCTGCGGGACATGCAGGCCGGCGAGCCGGACATGCGGCTTCGGGCGGCCCGGCTGATCGCCCGATCGGCGGCCTTCGCAGGTGCCCGCTCCCCCGGGGACCTGACGCCGGCTTCGCCCAGCCTCAAACTCCGACTGCAGAGACCCTAAAGGAGGATGTCATAGAGGTCGGCCCTCCGGTCACGGAAGAAGCCCCAGGCTGCGCGGGCCCGGTCAATGTTGTCCAGATCAAAGGTCGCGATCAGAACGCCTTCTTCCGCGCGGCCGAATTCGGTGACCACTTCGCCTGTCTCGTCGGTGATGAAGCTCGTGCCATAGAAAACCTGGCCGCCCTCATCGCCGACACGGTTTGCGGCCACGACCGGAATGACGTTGGCGACCGCGTGGCCCTGCATGCCGCGGCGCCAGCGGGCGGCGGTGTCAAGGCCGGCATCCTGCGGCTCGGCGCCGATGGCGGTAGGGTAGAGCAATGCGTCGGCGCCCATCAGCGCCATCGCGCGCGCGGCTTCCGGGAACCACTGATCCCAGCAGATGCCGACGCCGATTCGGCCCTTGAGGGTAGGCCAGGTGCGGAAACCCGTATCGCCGGGGCGGAAGTAGAACTTTTCCTGATAGCCGGGGCCATCAGGAATGTGGCTCTTGCGGTAGACGCCGAGGGGCGTGCCGTCGGCATCGATCATCACGACAGTGTTGAAATAGAGCGGGCCATCCTTCTCGTAGATCGAGACAGGGATGACGACGCCGAGTTCAGCGGCAAGCTCCGAGAACTGACGAACGGCGGGATGATCCGTCCATTCCATGGCGCGGGCAAAGTGTTCCTCTTCCTGCGTCTTGCAGAAATAGTGGCCGCAGAAGAGTTCCGGAGGCAGCACAACATCGGCGCCCTTTGCAGCGGCGTCGCGGATGAAGCCGGCCACGCGGGCGATATTGCGCTGCATATCATCGGACGGCGTGAACTGGATCGCGGCGAGGGTCAGCGTGCGGGCCATGGGAAGCTCCTGTCAGGCGGGGATTTCGCGGGTCATGCAATGGAAACTGCCGCCGCCGGCGAGGATGCCCCGCGCGGAAAGGCCGATTACTTCGCGGCCGGGGAACAGCGCTTTCAGCTCAGCAAGGGCGACGGCGCTGTATCGGTCTTCGTAGATGGGAACGAGGACAGCGCCGTTGGTGATGGTGAAGTTCATATGGCTGGCGGGGACCGGCACGCCGTCGCCGAAATGCACCCGCCCGGGCGACGGGATGGTGGAGACCATCAGTCCGGCAACGGCGAGCGTGCGTTCGATCTCGATCAGGACATCCGTGTTCGGATCATCCGGTCCGGCCGGGTGCTGGCAGAGCACATGACCAGGGCCGATGAAACGGGCGATATTGTCGACATGGCCATCGGTATGATCGTTGGCGAGGCCGTCGCCGAGCCACAGGATGTCCTCGACGCCGAGCGCGGCGCGCAGGTGGCCTTCGATCTGATCCTGGTTGAGGGCCGGATTGCGGTTCCGGTTGAGAAGGCACTGGCGGGTCGTCAGCAGGCGGCCTTCGCCGTCCACGTCAATGCCGCCCCCTTCTAGGACAAAATCATGCGCGTGGGCGGGCAGCTGCTCGGCGGCGGCCAGGGCGGCGGCGGTACCGGTGTCGCCGTCCATCAGATATTTGCCGCCCCAGCCATTGAAGCGGAACACCTGCGCGGCGCGCGCGGCCCCTGCCCCGGTGATGACCGGGCCGGTATCGCGCAGCCAGATGTCACCGGTCGGCAGGCGCACGAGTTCCGCTGCGCCGCCGATTGCGTCCTGCGCCGAGACCATGGCCTCATCCGATCCGATGGCGACCTTCACCTTCACATGCCGCGCGGCGGCGTGAATGAAGGCGGCGATGTCAGCGCGCGCCGCGGTGAGATCGCCGCCCCACTCTTCGGCAAGGCGGGGCCAGCCGGCCCAGAGGGCGGCGTGCGGCGCCCATTCAGGCGCAAGGAAGGGTTTGAGGCCGGCCATGTTGCTGCGCGCCTTGCCACAGGTTCACCCAAAGGAAAAGGGCGGCCCCGAAAGGCCGCCCTTCAGATAGTATCCCGACACGGAACTGCCGCTTAGAACTTGTACTTCACGCCGAGGCGGACCTGCCAGAGCGAAGCCGAGTTGATCGTGGAGGCGCGGTCGACGTTCGAGTTGAAGCCGGTCACGATCAGGCGGCCCTGCGGATCGAGGCCGCTGATATTGTAGAGCGCCGCGCTGCCCGGGAAACCATGTTCCTTGAGCAGGCCCCACTCGTCATTCAACAGATTGCCTACGTTGCGGACCACGACAAAAGCTTCGGTACGATCATCAGCGCGCAGGCCCGGGAACTCCTGGGCGAGGCGGATGTCGAAGCGCGAACGCCACGGGTCGTTGGCCGTATTACGGCCGATTATTCCGCCGCGCTCATTCTGGAGTTCATCCGAACCCGAGATGAAGTCATTAAGGGCCTGAACAGCGCCGGCGTTCGACAGAGGCGACAGGACAGGATCGGTGATGCCGGTCGGGATGTAGGCCAGCGCCCGGCGGTTGTTAAAGCTAGGGTCGAACGCGTTATTCTGTCCGATCGTGTAGCTGTAGGGCGAGCCCTCGTTGGCGGTGCCGTACAACGACATCTTCGTTGCGTAGTTCTCGATGAACTCCTTCCGGATGTTCAGGTTGAACGTAAAGCGGTGCGGAATAACGTAGTCGCTAACGCCCGTTTCCGGATCAACCGGATTGTAGGTCTGGAAGTTGATGAAGTTCGAGAAAGCCACCGACGAGGTCATCGGATTGACGTCTTCAGCCTCGGTGTAAGCGTAGCCGAGCCCCCAATCGATGCCGTTGCCATAGTCTTTCGAAAGAGCAAGCGAGACGACGCGTGCCGACCCCTTCTCGTCCGCATTGGTCAGCAGGAAGTCGTTGGTGTTACCGGAGAACCGCGGCCGGCCGTCGGCAGCAACGCCGGTCTGAACATACGAGATCGGCAGGACGTACGCCGCTTCATTGGTCTTGGACAAAAGGAAGTCCGCCATGAAGCGCCAGTTGTCGCCGTACCAGGCTTCCGGCGAACCGAAATCGATCACGGTGCCGAGCGCGGCTTTCCATTCCGAGGGGATTTCGAAGTTAGGGTCGAGAGCGTTGACGGGGCCGCCGCCTTGCGCCGCGCCGACTGCAGCAATGGCTTCGTCCGGCACGTCGAAGAAGGGTCGGCCGCTGCCTCCGCCATAAGTGTAGCTGGCGATATTCGGCGTGGTTATGCCCGGCAGACAGTCCCGCGAGGCGTTGCTACCAGTGCGCTCGCGGCATTCGAAGAGAGTCACGCCGTTGTTGGAGTAATTGTTGGAGATCCAGACGTTCGGGTTGCCGCCAGAATACAGGCCGAGGCCGCCGTGGAAACGAATGTTATCCTTATACTTATACTTGAAGCCAAAACGCGGTTGGATGAGGTCGCGCCCGTCCATGTTGGCGTCGTTGCGGATACCGTAGTTGTCGAAGAAATTCTGGTTGAACGCCGGCGCATCGCCCGACGTGAAACTGTCGTAGCGCAGGCCAAGAACAAGGTTCAGGTCGGGCGTAACCTGCCAGGAGTCCTGTGCGTAGAACGTGTTGATCTCGTATCCGAACGCTGCGGCGCCGTCATCCTGGTTATTGGAGCCGGCGGCGTTTTCATAGCGGAAGTCTGAAAAGCTTCCTGCAGCAAAGTTGGCAATCGAGCTGAATGCCCACTCGCCCTGAACTTCCTGGATGAAGAGGTTGAACACTTCGAACTCTTCGCGCTCTGCGCCGAAGGTCAGGCGGTGGTCGCCCAACGTCCAGTCAGCTTTGCCCTTGTAGATGTTGGTTGTGTAGTTGAGGTCGTTGGCATGACGGCTGTCGTCCGCCCCAAGGTAAACGGTCGCTGTGCCGCCGCCGAGGCGCGGAACGTTGACCTGCACCTCACCGAAACCGTCGAGGCCGGCAACCGGGATCTGGCGGTTGTCAAGGTCAACCATCGTGGCACGGAACTCGGTTGAGAAGTTCTCTGTCCAATCCGAGTTCAGCGAAGCGGTATAGTTGGTCAGTTCGGCGCCGCGTTCGTAGAAGTGGTTGCCGTCAGCAATCTGCGTGGAGCCAGAATCGGAAGGCGAGAAATTGAAGCCATCGTTGAAGGTGTAAGCAAGGGCGGCGCGGTGATCTTCCGTGATATTCCAGTCGAGCTTGGCGAAGATCTTTTCGTCTTCCACGGCCAGCGAGGACGGCAGTCCGCCGGACACATAGCCGTATTGGTTGACGGCGATGTCTATTACTTGCTGGTAGACGGCAGGATCAACGTTCGCGCGAGCCGGACCATTGTCGAACAGGTTAGCCGCTTCACCCTTTTCGTAAGAGGCGAAGAAGAACAGCGTGTCCTTTATGATCGGGCCACCAACGTTGAAGCCGTAGCGCTTGATTTCAAATTCGCCCGAAGGAACAGGGACGCCTTCGATCGAATCGCCGCGCAGGTCATTGCTGGTGTAGTCGTAGAAGAGACCGCCGTGGAATTCATTCTCACCCGATTTGGTGACAGCGTTGATGTTACATGCGGTGAACTGCCCGTACTCGACATCGAACGGAGCAAGCTCAACCGAGACCTGCTGGATGGAGTCATACGAAAACGGAATACTCTCGGTCGGGTAACCGTTTGAGTTGAGGCCGAAATTGTCGTTGAGGCGGGCGCCATCAACCGTCAGCGAGTTGTAACGCGGGTTGGCACCGGCGCACTGGATCGAGTCGTTGAAGCCGTCATCGATGTAGACGCGCGGGTCGAGCCGCAGGACGTCCGTGAGGTCGCGCGAGATAGCCGGGACGTTTTCGAGGGTGTTGAGATTGAAAGTGGCCGATGGACCGGTCGCCACCTGAGCCACCGAGGCCGAGCCGGTCACGACGACCGTCTCGAGGCGGGCCGTACCGTCGTCGGCTGCCGTGACAATGTTGACGACCGAGGTGTCGCCAAGGCTCGTGAATACATTTTCGACGCGGCTGGTCGAAATCCCTTCACCGGAGACGGTAAAGCTGAAAGGGCCGCCGACCCGAAGGTTCTGGGTCGAATATTGCCCGGACAGACCGGTCGTGGTGGTAGTCACAGTGCCCGTGGGCTCGTGGACGATCGCAACGCTGGCACCGGCGACCGGCTGGCCTGCAGAGTCCGTGACGACACCGCGCACGTTTGACGTGGTGACCTGAGCATAAACTGCCGCTACCGGCGCAAGCGCCGCAATCGCGGCGATCGATGCGCTGCGTACAAAGAAATTCTTGATCATTGTGACTTCCCCGTCATTGTCGACCTTCACCGGAATACCGCCGTGGCGCCCCGGACATGGCTGGCCCATAGCCCCGCTAGATGACATTTAAGTGACAGACAATTGAAGGTTCTGCTGCTCCGCTATCTGGCGGCATTGTTTTTTCGTTGCGATGCAAAAATGACACGCCTGCAAGCCGCCTGCACAGATTTTGCCTGCAATCTGAGTTGTATTTGAGCGCGCCCTTCCGCCATAAGAGGCAAATCCAGCCCGAATCGATGATGTCAGCCGCTTCCCTCTTCCCGAAAAGCCCAGAAGCCCGGCTGACGCTGGGGATTCTTGTCCTGCTGCTGGCGGTGCGGGTGGCGGGGGTGCTTGCCTCGCCGCTTAATCTGTATGCGGATGAGGCGCAGTACTGGCGCTGGTCGCAGGATCTGGCGTGGGGCTATTACTCCAAGCCGCCGATGATCGCCTGGGTCATCTACGTGTCAACCGCAGTGTTCGGGGATGCGGAGTGGGCCGTGCGGATCACGGCGCCCGTCCTGCATACGGCAGCAGCAGGCTTCCTGTTCCTCGCCGGGAGATCAATTTTCTCAGCAAAAACCGGAGTTTACGCCGCACTCCTCTATGCGCTTATGCCGGCGGTAACCCTTTCTTCCAGCGTACTGTCCACCGACGGCGTCCTGATGCCCTTCTGGTGCGCCGGGCTCTACCTTGCCTGGCGGCTGCGCGCCGGCGGCGGGATGCGTTGCGCAGCCGCGCTGGGCGCAGCGCTCGGCTTTGGCATCCTGTCGAAGTACGCGATGTTCTATTTCCTGATCGGGCTGGCCCTGGCCTGCGTCCTGGACGCGCCAATGCGGCGGGCGCTGGTGTCGAAGGCCGGCGCACTGGTTCTTCTGGTGGCTGGCCTGCTGGTGGCGCCGCATTTTGCCTGGAACGCGGCCAACGACTTCCAGACCGTGGGTCATACGGTCGACAATGCAAAGCTCGGCGGCGAACTCTTCAATCCCGAAAACGCACTGAAATTCTTTATCGACCAGCTGGGCGTGTTCGGCCCGGTGAGTTTCCTGGCCCTGCTGGCCGGGCTGGCGGGCCGGGGCCTGAAAGACGCACGCAGCGGTGAAGCCGCGCGCTGGCTGCTGTGTTTTGTATTGCCAGTGCTCGCGTTTATCCTCGGCCAGGCCGTGCTGAGCCGGGCCCATGCCAACTGGGCCGCAACCGCCTTTCCGGGCGCCAGCCTGCTGGTGGCAGGATGGTTTGCGGGCCAGCGGGCGGTTATCTGGTCAAGCCTGGCGGTAAACACGCTGGTTGCGGCGGCATTCCTCATCGCGCCTCAGTTAACCATGGCACAGACCCGCGCGCTGGGCATCGACAATGCCCTGAAACGCACGCGCGGCTGGGATGTGGCGGCCGGGCAGGTGTTTGCCGAAGCCGAGCGCCTTGGGGCGACCGCCGTGCTGGTTGACGAACGGGAGGCCTGGCACGGGCTGGACTTTTACAGCCGGGCGCGAAGCGTGCCGCTGATCTCGTGGCGGCGCTATGCCGGACCGAAGAGCTTTTCGGAGCGCGAGCCCCTGGAGGGCCCCTTGGCAGAGCGGGTGCTGGTTGCTTCGTTGCATCCCGGCATGCGGCCGCGCCTGCGGAGCGATTTTGCCGAGTTCGAGCCGGCAGGCCAGGTCCGGATCGAACTTGGCGTGCGCGCCAATGGATGCCCGATCACGCGGGTTTTCCAGCTCTATGTGGCGAGTGGCTACACGCCGGCAGAGCGCACGCCCGAATGGGAAGCTGCGCTGGACGGGCAAAAGGAGTTTGCCGAGCCGCCCTGCCCTGCCACAGACTGAGTG
>CALGEF010000039.1 GCA_937881755.1 uncultured Acidobacteriota bacterium | reverse complement strand
CAGGGGCTCGAATGAACCTCTTCCGCGATCAATTGCCTGCCCCGCAGCAACAGTCGGTGGGCAAGTTTTGACAGGGGGCAGCCGATCAGAAGGCAAACAGAAAAACTGCGTGCCGGGCAATGCTCCAGGCACGGACGGACTCACCCCGCCTTACGCGCGCCCTCACCGCCGGCTTCGACGGCTTGCAGCTTCTCGGCCACAAGAAAAGCGAGTTCCAGCGCCTGTTCGCCGTTGAGGCGCGGATCGCAGTGCGTGTGGTAGCGGCTCGAGAGGTCTTCCTCCGAGATCGCCTGCGCGCCGCCGATACATTCGGTGACGTTCTGGCCGGTCATCTCGAAGTGTACGCCGCCCGGATAGCAGCCTTCGGCCGGCAGGATGTCGATGAACTGGCGCACTTCGGAGAGGACACGGTCCACGGGACGTGTCTTGAAGCCGGTGCCGGTCTTCAGCGTGTTGCCGTGCATCGGGTCGCACGACCAGACGACCGTGCGGCCGGATTTCTTCACCGCGCGCGCGAGCGGCGGCAGGCCTTTCGCAACGCCCTCCGAACCGAAGCGCGAGATCAGCGTGATACGGCCGGGTTCGTCGGCGGGGTTCAGCGTCTCGATCAGGCGGATCAACTCGTCCGTACCCATACCAGGGCCGCACTTTATGCCGATCGGGTTCCTGATGCCCCTGCAGAAGTTCACGTGCGCATGGTCGATCTGGCGCGTGCGGTGGCCGATCCACAGCATGTGGGCGGAGGTGTCGTACCAGTCGCCACTGGTGGAATCGATGCGCGTCATCGCTTCCTCATAGCCTAGCAGCAGCGCTTCGTGGCTGGTGTAGAACTCCACCTGCGACATCTGCGGAACTGTTTCGGCGTTCAGGCCGACTGCCTGCATGAAGCGCAGCGAGGCGGAAATCTGGTCTGCCAGTTTCTGGTAGCGCTCGCCTTGCGGGCTGCGATCGACGAAGCCCAGCATCCAGCGCTGCACGTTCGCAAGGCTCGCATAGCCGCCCTGGCTGAAGGCGCGCAGGAGGTTCAGCGTCGCGGCCGATTGCGAATAGGCCTGCACCAGGCGCTCCGGATCCGGCGTGCGGCTTTCCGGTGTGAACTCCATGCCGTTGATATTGTCGCCCTTGTAGGACGACAGCGTCACGCCGTTCTGGGTCTCGGTCTCTTCCGAGCGCGGCTTGCCGAACTGGCCGGCGATGCGGCCGACCTTCACGACCGGCTTGGCGGCGGCGAAGGTCAGCACGACCGCCATCTGCAGGATCACGCGGAACGTGTCGCGGATATTGTCCGGGTGGAATTCCTTGAAGCTTTCGGCGCAGTCCCCGCCCTGCAGCAGGAAGGCATTGCCGGCCGCAACCTCGGCCAGGCGCTGCTTCAGGCGGCGCGCTTCGCCCGCAAAAACCAGCGGCGGATAGCTCCTCAGGCGGTTTTCGACAGCCGCCAGCGCGCCCGCGTCAGGATAATCCTGCGGAATGTGCAGCGCGGGCAGTTTGCGCCAGTCAGAGGGGTGCCAGGTCATTACGGGGTACTCCAGTTCTGCGGGGCATAAATCACATGGCGGCGGGATGCTCAAGTTTCACCATAATTTCACAGCAATAAGGTGGCCGATACCGGGTGCCTGAGGCTAAAAGGCCTCGGGCAATGAAGGGTTCAAGACGGGGTCCGCTGCGCATGCCGC
Source organism: uncultured Acidobacteriota bacterium (assembly GCA_937881755.1). Lineage (GTDB taxonomy): Bacteria > Pseudomonadota > Alphaproteobacteria > Caulobacterales > Hyphomonadaceae > Hyphomonas. Next base: position 1,417 of record CALGEF010000039.1, on the reverse strand, counting down.
ATGTCTATATCAGCCATTCCGGGGCCGATCCCGACGCGCTGCTGCAGTTGCACGAGACCCTGCGGAGCGCCGCCATCGCGGTCCGCTACCCCGCCGGCGAGGCGGGCCGCGACAAGGCCAACACCGATATCGCCGCCGCTTTTGCCGTCATCGTGCTGGTTTCCGCCGCTGCCGTGCGCTCGAAATCGGTGCGTCAGGATGTCGAGACCGCCAAGGCAGGCGGTATCCGCATCATCCCCTACCAGATCGACAAGGCCCGCCTGAACGGCTTCTTCAAGCAGGAAGTCCAGCCATACCTTCGCCTTTCCTCCGCGATGCCGGACGGCATGGACCAGCTGGTCGCCGAGACCCAGGCCGCCTACCGCCGGAAGTGCCCGGTCATTGCCGTGATGAACCTCAAGGGCGGCGTCGGCAAAACTACCGTCACGGCGCAGCTCTCCGGCGCCTGGCAGGAGGCCTTCGGGGGCCGGGTCCTGCTGATCGACCTCGACCCGCAATATAACCTCACGCAGACCTTCTTCGGCATGGACGAGGCGGATGCGTCCTCCGGCATGGACCGTTCGGTCATCTCGCTTTTCGAACGCTCGCGCCTGCATGCGAAGGATGCGCCATCGCCGGCCGAGAACTGGCTGGGCCTCACCATCGCGCCCTTCACGCCGGCCGCGCGCGACAGTTTCGTCCACGGTATTCTGGGCACGGACGGCCCGCCCGGACGGCTCGACCTGATCTCGGGCCAGTTCGAGATTTCGAAATACGCCTTCGCGAATGACAGGGACAGCCTTGCTGCCATCAAGCAGCATTTCCTGCGCTCGGTCGATCACTATCGAAGCGAGTATGATCTCATCGTCTTCGATACGAACCCCAACGCGACTTTCCTGACACGCTGCGCGCTGGAAGCTGCCGACCGCGTCATCGCGCCGATGCATGCCGACATCTATTCGCTGCGCGGAGTGCGCCTCCTGAACCTCGTGATCCGCGACCAGATCGGGGAAGAAAAGCGCCCGGCTCTCTCGGTCCTCTTCAATGCCGTGAACCGCAACGAACAATCGACCTTCGAAGGTGACGCGCGCAATGGCGTCTATGACCAGATCGCCGGCTTCCCGCTGTCAAAATCCCTTATGGCCGCCGCGCTGCCCCGCTCCGCGCATTTCGCAGTCAAGGCCCCGGACGAAGGCCAGCCCCGCTGGCGCCAACTCCTCGTCCACGCCGGCCGCGGAGGCGGCCTCAAAGCCATCCGCGACAGCCTCAAGCAGGTGGCGTTGGAGTTGAAGTTGCTGAGTGACGGCGCAAGCTCCGGGCACTGACAGAACTCTCCGGCGCAGCCGTAGCTCCACTCCTGCAGGGAAAGGGGGGCAATGCGGAGCAATGCGAGGTGGCGGGCTTGCGCGCGTTCCACTTTTGCCCAATTCATTTTGTC
>CALGEF010000038.1 GCA_937881755.1 uncultured Acidobacteriota bacterium | reverse complement strand
AGATTGCTTGGGCGCTGCGCTGCTATGAGGCCAATTAACTGCAACGTGCTCTAGAATCTCGTCCCTCGTTCCCACGCTGATCCGCCTCATGCCTACCCCCAGACAGAATTCCTCCGGGAACGTTTCTAGTGATGCAATGGCACAATCCTTAGGAACAATTCAGGCGAGGCAATGCGACTCGTCGGAAGCCAACCACGCGTGTTGGGCCTTGTAAGAAATCCCGAAACGCTTGAACAGCAACCAGCCCCTGAGCGACCAGCTTAAATAGGTACGGTCACTGAGTGCGATCTCATAGGTCATTGGTTCGTCCTTACGACCTGTTATGGAATACGCCGGAATTTCCTGTTTCGGCCCTGTGCTGAACCGGTGTCAGGGGTCTGTCTTCGGCCATGCGACGTCCTCAGAATCCGATGTTCTGCTTCGGAGCGTCGAATATGGCCTTGGCGCAGGGATATTCAGCCAGAATATCCGCCCCGCCCGGCACCAGTTCGGGGTGCAGAATGCCGTCCTTCCAGACCGCAACGCCGTCGACAACGATCGTCGGGTCAACGACGTTCCACGAAATCTCTCCCGGCGCATAGGCACCGCAGGTGTGGAAATGCAACAGCCGGGGATTGCCGAACGCCGCGCCGCTCCAGCGCTCGTAATTGTCTGAAGCTGGGCCGGAGAACTCGCACCCCGGATGGATCCCGGCGTGCCATGAATGAACGACATTCCTGTCGATACCAAACTTCTCGCCCACGAACCTGTAATGCGCCTCGGCCACACCGACGGCGGCTTTGTCGCCGGAAAACCCGGTGATCCGGCCGTCGGCGAACGTTACAAAAAGCGCGCCGTCGTATTCCCGGGCATAGGGTTCATAATACATCGAACCGGTTCCGACGAGGAACCCGGGCAGCGCGACCGTGCCGGAAAACCCCGCCGCCGGAATTGGGGTGAAGACCGGCATCGGGAACCGGTAGATGCCCACGTCCTGCAACGGGGTGCGAGAACCCGGGCCAGGACCGCGGTAGTCGGTTCCGCGGGGGCAGGTGACATGAATAGCGTTCGCCGCGTTCAGCATCCGGTTTAAGGCAGATTTCAGCAGATTAAAGGCGCGATAGTCGGCAGTACCATAGGCTGATCCTAGCATCCCGACGTCGAGCGCATAGCACACCACAGCGCGACCTTTTGACTTCATGTCGGAAAACCGAAGCTGATCGCCAATACGGGCCAGAAAGACGGTTCGTTCGGCCCGCGCCATCAGCGCGCGAACCTCGGCGGAAACTTCCACCGCCTGCGGATCGAATGGCACTTCCTTGACTGTCACCTTTGCGCCGATCCGGCACCCCGCTTCGGCCACTGCCCCGACGATGTCTTCGTCGTAATAGCCCAGTCCCGGCTCTTCGCGGATAACCAGCAGCCGGTCGCTTCTGCGCGTGCCGGCGCAGTTGACCAGCAGGTTCGCCGCTCCTCGTTCAATGGAAGGCTGCTGAGCTGACATCGCGGACCCAATTGTTAGTCGACGTACCACAGTAGCGGCAGACCCAAGGCGCATTCAAATTGATTTTCATTATTCCGCACATTAGTGTGTATAATATTTTGCCGAATCTTCCCCTCACCGCCCTGCGCGCCTTCGAGGCAGTTGTCCGGCTGCGCGGTTTCGGTCGCGCTGCCGAAGAACTCGGCGTGACGCAAAGTTCGGTCAGCCAGCATGTGAAAGTGGTTGAAGAATGAATCGGTTGCAGCTTGCTCGTCCGTGGACCAAGAACGACGGCCGCGTCAAAGGAGGGTCAGATGCTTGCGAATGCGATAACCAGCGGTATCGGGCAGATCGGGGAGCTTTGCGACAAGCTGCGTCAAAAGGGCGGCGCAGATCCCACGATAACCGTATCCTGCGCACCGGGGTTTGCCGTCAACTGGCTGTTTCCGCGCCTGATCAGGTTCGATCAGCTTCACCCCGACACGCCGGTTTCGATCCTGACCGATCCTTCACCGGTCGGATTCGCCGCAAGTCAGGCCGATCTGGCGATCCTCTACGGCATGGGCAACTATCCGGGACTGCACGTGGAACGGCTTCTGGATGAGCGGGTTTTCCCGGTCTGCGCGCCCGCGCTTCTGAGGGACGGCCCGCCGCTACACACGGTTGCGGATCTTGCCCATCACACCTTCCTGCTGGACGAGCTTGCCGATATTGGCGGCAACCCACCGACCTGGGCGTTCTGGTCCGAGCAGACCCGGCAGATATTGCCACAGCCCGCGCGTGTCCCTCGGTTTGGTCATGCCAACATGGTGGTGCAGGCGGCGGTTCAGGGGCTGGGGGTCGCGCTCGGCCGGGAACCGCTTGTAGTTGACGCGCTCGCAGATGGCCGCCTTGTTCGTCCGTTCGAAGGGGTCGCCGTCTCGCAGTTCTCCTATTGGTTCGTCTGCCCGAATGCGACGATGAAATCCGACCGTATGCGGCAGTTCCATGAATGGCTGTTGCAGGAGGCGGGCAATGGACCGGGGCGCAGTCATAAAAATATCTAATGTAATATATTATGATTGAACTATTGGAGATTGGATG
>CALGEF010000037.1 GCA_937881755.1 uncultured Acidobacteriota bacterium | reverse complement strand
AGCTCTATTTCCAGGAACCCGGCGTCGCCGAAGCCGAGTTCGAACGCGACATCCGCATGTGCCTGAAGAAGTTCCTGGTGCTCGGCGGCGGCGAGACAGACCTCGCCTCGCTTCCGGTGAAAGGCGAACACGACGACATGTTCTCGAACATGCCGGAACCGGAGACCCTCCCGAAATGGCTGACCGAAGCCGACCTCGATTTCTTTGTCGAAGAATTCTCCCGCTCCGGCCTGCGCGGCCCGCTCAACTATTACCGCAACCATGACCTCTACTGGGAACTCACCAGCAACGCCCCGACCACGATTCGCCAACCGGCAATGTACGTGGCCGGAACCAATGACGGCGTGGTGATGATGGCTGCGGCAGGCATTGAGATGATGCCGCATTTCGTGACCGATCTCCGGATCAACAGGATGATCCCCGGCATCGGCCACTGGACCCAGCAGGAAGCGCCCGGCGCGGTCAACGAACTCATCCTGGACTTCCTCAAGCAGATCGATTGAACGCCAACGCCTATGTCAAAAACCGAAACAGTCATCGTCATTGGCGCCGGCATTGCCGGCCTCTGCACGGCCCTTATGCTAGCACCGAGCGGGCGGGCCATAACCCTGCTCGAACGTGACGGCCCCATCGAAAACCAGGATCCGGACCAGCTTTTCCGCGACTGGCGCCGCACGGGCGTCGGCCAGGTGCGCCAGAGCCATGCCTTCCTTGCGCGGCTGCGGACCATCATGAAGGCCGAGCATCCCCTTTTGCTGGAGCAGCTGAAAGCCCTCGGCGTGCGTGAACTGACGTTCGACAACATGCTCACCGCGCCGCAGCAGGCACTCTACACCCCCCAGCCGCAGGACGAAGAACTCACCTTCATCACCAGCCGCCGCACGACGCTCGAATTCGCCATGCGCCGCTATGTCGAAACGCTCGGCAACGTGGCGATCCGCTCCGGCTTCCTCGTGCGCCGCCTCGTCACGTCCAGGGCAGAGGACGGCGTCATCACTGTCTCCGGCGTCACCGGTGAGCAGGAGGGCGCCGGGATCACGCTCACCGCAGATGTCATTGTCGACACCACCGGCAAGAACGGCTTCACCTTCGACCAGCTGGTCGAGGAAGGCGCCAATGTCCGGGAAGAAAATGAAGGTGCCGGCATCCTCTATTTCACTAAGCATTACCGCCTGAAACCGGGCCAGCAGGAGCCGGACCGCAACGAACACCCGCCCGCCAGCGGCGACCTCGGTTACCTCAAATACGGCGTCTTCCCGGGCGATAATGGCAACTTCTCCATCACCATCGCCCTGCCGGAAGTCGAACTCGAACTGCGCAAGTCGATCCTCAATCCTGCAATCTTCCACCAGATCACGCTGAACCTCCCCGGCCTCCATCCGTGGACGAACAGCACCCGGTCCGAGCCGACCAGCAAGGTGTTCGGCATGGGCAATCTCGTCAGCCGCTGGCGCGATCTCGTCATCGAGGGCAAGCCCGCCACGCACGGCTACTTTGCCCTCGGCGACACGCTGATCCGCACCAACCCGCTCTACGGCCGGGGCTGCTCATTCGCAGCCGTGGGCGCGCAGCTGCTGCGCCGGACGCTTGACGAGACCGCAGACCCCGCCCGGCGCGCCATCCTGCTCCACCAGCGCCTCGAAGCGGAACTGCGCCCCTTCTATCTCACCCAGCGCCGACAGGACCGGTCCGCCATCAAGCGTGCCCGCGAAACACTGACACCCGGCTTTAAGCCGAAGCTTAAGGCCAGACTGATGCAGAGCTTCATCGATGACGGCATCCGTATTGCCGTGCGCTCAGACGTGCGCCTGCTGCGCGAGGCGATGCGCGGCTTCCACATGCTCGAGCATCCGGACAAGTGGCTGGGCAAGCCGAACAATCTCGCCACGGTCCTTTATTACTGGGCGCGCGGCAGGAAACTGAACGCCGCCGCCTATCCGCCGAGCGCGGGACCGGAGCGCCAGGAAATGATGCAGGCCCTGAACCTCGACTACCGGGCCGACCTCATCCAGATACCCGAAGAAACCCGGCTCGCCGCATGACCGATGCGACCACCGTGCACGATCTGGGCCGGCGCGAACAGGCGAAAGCCGACCGCCGGCTGAAGATCGTGCGCGCTGCGCGCGATCTCATTCGCGAGACCGGGGACACGAACCTCTCCATGCGGATGATCGCGCAGCGCGCCGAAGTCAGCGTCGCAACACCCTACAACCTGTTTGGCTCGAAACGCGCCGTCGTCATGGCCGTCCTGGAGGATGAGCGCGATTTCCTGCACCGGTTCATGGCGCTGAAAGTCGACAATGCCATCGACCGCATCTTCGAAGCACATGCGCTGGGTGCTGGCTACTTCATTCAGGACCCGGACTTTTACCGGCCGCTCTGGAAAGCGCTTCTGGACACTAACGGCGAAGACAATACCGGTCTCGCGACGCCCGAGCGCCAGGAACAGACGCGTGCCGCCTGGCGCTGGCTGATCGTGCAGGCCCAGGACGAAGGCCTGCTGCAGGCCGCCATGCCCGCCGAAATCCTGGAACGGACGCTGTCGCATCTCGGCAATGGCATCATGCTCAGCTGGGCGATGGGCACTCTGCCAACACGCGAGCTGCTGCCCACGGCCGCCCTCGGCTACGCCCTCATCCTCGCTTCGGCCGCAACGCCCACGGGCCGCCCCCTCCTCGACAGGCAGATTTCCGGAAATCGCAAGCTGCTCGCCAAACCAGGCGACAGGTAGCCGTCAGCCCGCCCCCGTCCCTTCGAGCAGCCCGCGCGCCGTCAGGCTCTCC
>CALGEF010000036.1 GCA_937881755.1 uncultured Acidobacteriota bacterium | reverse complement strand
ACGGCCGGGAACCTCACCGGCCGGAAAAATGCCCCTGACAGACAGACGTATCCGCGGCGCGCGAAATCCAGCCAGTGAGTTCTCGGCCCACAAGATGCAGACCAGCCGCGCTCCAAAACGGTTCCGGCCTTGTCTGACGGGTAGCGGTAGCGTCCCCGGGCATAATGTAAATTCGACCTGAGGAAGGTCATCGTGCGCGAATCCGTCGAGGTTGTGGTTGCAAAACTCAACCAGAAGGACCTCACACGATGACCGAAGACAGATTGGCTTTATTCGAGCTGATTGACCAGAGCGCAGACAACGACCTGGTGCGCGACATGCTGGCTTTTGCGGCCGGACGCATGATGGAGATGGAAGTGGAGGCGCACACGGGCGCGGCTCCCGGTGCCCGCTCCTCGGATCGCAAGACTTACAGGAATGGCTACCGGGAGAGGACATGGGAAACCCGTGCCGGGCGGATCGATCTCGACATCCCGAAGCTGCGCAAGGGAACCTACTTTCCGTCGTTCCTGGAGCCGCGAAGGACCGCTGAGAAGGCGCTGACAGCGGTTATCCAGGAGGCTTACATCAAAGGCATCTCGACGCGCGCTGTCGATGATCTGGTCAAGGCAATGGGTGGCACGGGGGTCTCGAAGAGCCAGGTGTCGCGCTTGTGCGAAGAAATAGACGAGCGTGTGCAGGCCTTCCTGAACCGCCCTATTGAAGGCGAGTGGCCCTATCTCTGGATCGACGCCACCTACATCAAAAGCCGGCAAGGAGGGCGTATCGTGTCCACCGCTGCAATAGTGGCTGTCGGGGCGAATGCCGAAGGCAAGCGCGAAGTTCTCGGGCCTGCGACGGGCGAATCCGAAGCAGAGCCCTTCTGGAAGGACTTCCTCAGATCCCTCACAACGCGCGGCCTGCGGGGCGTGAAGCTTGTCATCGCAGATGATCACAAGGGCCTGCGTGCGGCCGCCACGAAAGTGCTGAACACCGGCCAGCAAAGATGCCGGGTGCACTGGATGCGCAACCTTCTCGGCCGGGTCGGCAAGACGCACCGCGCCGCCGTCGCCGCCCTGGTGAAAACCGTGTTCGCTCAGGAGGCGCAGGAAGCTGCTCGCACACAGTGGCGCAACGTGGCCGACAATCTTCGCGAACGGTTCGTCTCCGTCGCCGAGCTGATGGATAGCAGCGAGGAAGATGTGCTGGCCTACATGGCCTTCCCGAAGGAGCACTGGACCCAGATCCACTCGACCAACCCGCTCGAACGGCTCAACAAGGAAATCAAACGGCGCACAAACGTTGTCGGCATCTTCCCGAACGATGCGGCGATAATCCGCCTCGTCGGCGCGCTGCTCCTCGAGCAGAACGACGAATGGGCTCTCACCCGGCGATACATGTCACTGGAAAGTCTTGCCAGGATCGTCGATAACCCTGTCACCAGTCTGCCCGGCGTGGGCAACTGAAACCATTACCGCAGCCGAGACGGCGTGCACGAATTACACCACGCGATGGGACGCTACCTCGTCCGGGCCATGAACTCACGCTTGACTGTGAATTCTATCTTTCGCAGTAAAACAAGCCACGACTTAAAGGGGAAGACCATGGCTGACGCCTCGATGTATGCCGAAAACATCAGGAAATATGCAAAAGGATACAACAAGGCAGCCGCTGAGAAGATCGTAGGGCATTTGGGGATTGCCCTGCGCCACAAGGACAGTTCCGTCGTCGCCTGCAGTGATGATGGAGAGCTTGACCGGATCCGGGATAAATGGTGCCGCACCAGGCTTGGCCTGGCGCTCAATCAGCAGGAGCTCGATGCCGGCATCGCGAAAATCTGCGACCAGATGAAAGCCGAAGGCGGCCAGAAGTGCCGCGTCGCTTTCTACTATCTGCTCGCGGAGCATTTCGGAAAACTGGACCATCTCGCCAGCTGATCACGCCCGAAACTGCAAGCCCGAAACCCGGCCCCGAACGGCAGGGTTTTCTTTTGCCCGCCGCTGTGAAAAAACCGCTTCCATGCTTCGCCTCTTCGCCGCCCTGCCCGTGCCGCCGGAGATTTCCCGGCCGCTTCGCAAGCTCCAGAAGGACCTGCCCGGCGCACGCTGGCGGCCAGAGGAGAACTTTCACGTCACGCTCTGCTTCTTCGGTGAGCTGCGCCACACCCAGGCGCGCGACCTTGACGAACTCCTCGGCGAAATCGAAGCGTCCGCCCCCACGCTCAGCCTGGAAGGCGCCGGCTGGTTCGGCCGCCGCGAGCCGGCCGCCGTCTGGGCCCGGGTGCGCGGGAGCGACGAGGTGCGCGGCCTCGCCTCGGCCTGCGAGCGCGCCGCCCGCCGGCTGGCGATCCCGCTGGAACGCAGGCCGTTCACGCCGCACGTGACGCTCGCCTATTGCCACGCTACCCCGCTCGAGGACGCCCGCGCCTGGACCGAGCGCCACCAGGACTACCGCAGCGAGCCCTGGCAGGCCGGCGCCTTCCATCTCTATTCCAGCCAGAAGCGCGACGGCGGCCCCTCCCGCTATGTCGCCGAAGCCGACTACCCGCTGCAGGGGCCGCTGGCCGGATTCACTGAGCCTGAAGGAATGTATTGACCGTCAGCCGCCCGGCGCGCGGATCATCCGGCAGCGGATGGCCTTCCGGGATCAGCCCCGTATGCAGCGTCCAGCCCCGGTAGATCACCAGCCGGTTGAAGGCCGCCTCGACCCGGTAGGTCTGTTCGAACAGGGACGTGTCGCCGCGCAAGTAACCAGCCTCCGGCGCGCCGCGCTGCGCGAGTTCTGCTTCCAGCATGCCGGAATAGTCTTCCATCCGGGACGGGCTGACCGTTTCGAAACCGGTACTCCGGTGCCGATAAAAGGCAGTACCTCCCTCTGCGGGTCCGCAAAGGTAATGCAGAATCGCAATCCTGCCGGGATCGGCCGCATCGAAATGCGGCAGGCGCTGCATCACGCCCAGCGCGCCAGGCTGCGTTGTCACCAGCGAGAAATTGCATTCCAGCAGGTTCGCTCCGTTCCGGAAGCCAAACACATCCGCCAGCAGCCGCTGCAAAAGGTCCATCCGCTCCGACAAGTACTTTCCCGCCAGCGGCGCCCGAACGCCCGGATAGTGGGGACCGAGCGGGCTGAACCCGCGTGAGGCCGCGTCCTCGACCAAAGCGGCGGGATTGGAACTGAAACCATCGATAACGATAATCGGCTCACGTTCGTGGCCGATGCGCCCGATCGTCGGTGACGGCGCGATTGTCATGCGGATAGCCCTGCCCTTTGGCGTGAACATCCAACGGACGTGGGGCACGATCAACCGCCAAACTCAGTTGGGTCTGCAGGGCGCAAGGTTCCCCAGCGCCTTGGGTATGAGGCATTTCAACAGCTTCGTGAGGTCTGCCAGAAGCACAGGCAGGAACACGGCCAGGAACACGGCCAGGAACACCGGCAGCAGCAGGCTTTGCATGAGGGCCCTGCGCGGTGCGAAACCGCCCCCTCCCCTTTTTGCGACGATCCTTTCGGGCAGACGGCCTGTCCGTTTGAGATGTCCGTTTATCAAATACAAACGCAGTGGCGCGTTTGACGAGCAGCGGGAACTGCTCGCCGCCTGATACCCACTCACCCTGGATTTCAGCAGACACTCCCGCTGTCGTCTGACAACGGCAAGGCGCGGGTCCCGGCAGCACGCAGCGGCGGCATTCCTGACGAAAAGCTTAATCGCGGCTCAAAAATCCTGAGCCGCTTTTGGCGCAGCATTAGACATGTGTTGTTAAGCGAGTGGGATGAACCTCTCTAACAGCACACTCTTGTCAAAGGCGCTCGGGCCCGGCTGGTCGCTTCAGGGCGAACATGCCGCAGCTTTCGATATCGCGGCGCGGCTCAAGGCAGACTGGCTTGCCCGGATCATCGTGGTGCTGCTCATAACGGGCCTTTCCATGTGGATCGTCCACCCGGCGATCGCGCTTGCCTGGTGTTTTTTCATCGTCCAGATTGAGCACATTGAGCGCCGCTTCGCTTTCCACCAGCGCCTCGATGCACCGTTTGGAAGACGGCAGCTTTTAATCCTGATACTGCTAAGGTCCTCTGTGACTACACTCTGGGTCTTCGCCGGACTCGTCTTCGTAGCTGAGGGGCCCATACACCGGCTGCTCGGCATGACCCTGCTGATAGGCGTCCTCGTCCATGTCTCGCTCCTGTACAATACCAGCCGGGTACAAACATTCGCTTCAGGCGCACCGGTCCTTGTCGGCTTTGCGGCCGCAGCCGCGATCACCCTGTCAGACCCTGTTTTATTGCCCTTCCATAAGGTCATCTCAGTCTGCTCGATCTTTGCGATCTCCTTTTACATGATCCAGGCCACCATCCAGAACCTGCAGGTCCGCGAGAAACTGCGCAACCTGGTAAGCGAGACGGCGCAACTTGCCGCAGAAGATCCACTGACAGGCCTTAGGAACCGGCGCTCTTTCGTTGATCTTGTGACAGCAAAAAAAAATGCCGGCCGGCCGCTGACCCTTGTGTTCATTGACCTCGACCGCTTCAAGCCACTGAACGATCAATACGGCCACGCGGTCGGTGACCAGGTGCTGAGGGAGATCGGTCGGCGCCTTATCGAACAACCGTATGTGATCGGGGCGGCACGTCTGGGCGGGGACGAATTTGCGGCGCTGTTTGAAGCGCCTGAAGAAGCGCAGGCAAAGAAGCGCCTGATGCTGACGCTCCACAACTGCCTGACTGCTCCGATACACTGCGCCGCGCTGAGTGTTTCAGTAGGCGCATCAATCGGCTGGGTAAGCGCCCCCGGCGAGAGCACGTCTGTGTCGGAGATTCTGCACTGCGCCGACGTAGCCATGCGCCGCGCCAAGGTCGAGCATGCTGGCGTAGTCGAGTTTGATCCGGTGATTGATCAGGCTGCACTTGCATCCTCCGCAATCGAGATCGCCTTCCGCGATGCGCTTGCCAACGGCAAGATCCGAGCCGCGTTGCAACCGATCGTATCGGCACGCAGCGGCAAGATCGTCACTTTGGAACTTCTGGCGCGCTGGCCGGAAAGCGGTTTCCCGCGTGATCCTGCACCGCTGGACTTTATCCCCATCGCGGAGCGCATTGGCCTGCTCAACGACATGCTCTGGTCAACCATGCATCAGGCCCTGCCAGCGCTGGCTGGGACCACCTGCTCGCTTGCGATAAATGTCTCACCTTCGCAACTCACCTCCCGGCATTTCCTGCGCAATCTCTGCGGCGTGATCGCCCTGCATGGCATTTCAGAAAACCGGATTGAGCTTGAGGTCACCGAGTTGGTTGCGCTGAGGGATGTGTCAGAAAATTGCGCTGTACTCGACGAGGCGCGGGCGCTCGGCTTCCTTGTGGCGCTTGACGATTTCGGCGCAGGCTATTCCTCGCTCGCGGTTCTTGACCGGCTGCCGCTCGACAAGATCAAGTTGGACCGCGCCTTCGTTGGTGAACTGAGGGACCGCGCCATTACCCAGAAAATCATGAGAGCGACCATGTCGCTTGCGCATGAACTCGGCATTTCATGTACTGTCGAGGGCATCGAATGCGCGGAGACTGCGGCGCTTGTTGCATCCTTCGGATGCGACCAGATGCAGGGAAACTGGCTTGGCATGCCCGAACTGGTGGAACTGCGCCCGCATCCCATCGCACTTGCAAGCTAAGTGCGCCCCGGTAGCGCCCCTGGAGGGACCCCGAGGGTCTCAGGCCACCCGCACATCACTGCGCCAGTGCAGGCGGACCATCGCATCCAAGTGTCGTTTTTTTGATTTTACCGGATGAACCCGGACGCTTCCGGATTTTTACCTGGTGCCCCTGGCCGGACTTGAACCAGCACTCCTTGCGGAAGCGGATTTTGAATCCGCCGCGTCTACCATTTCACCACAGGGGCCTCTGCAGAACCCGGTTCCTGCCGCACGGGGCCCGCTCCTGTCAATCGCCGGATGGCGGGTGACGCTCCGCCGCATTGCGGCCCGGGCCCTCACGGGCACAATGGACCGCATGACACCGTTGACGAACCTGCTCACCGGCTGGCGCTGGCCGGTCCTCGCGCTCACCGCTTCGGCCCTGATCCTCGCGGCGGCGCATGCGTTCGAGACGTTCGGCGGCCTGGCGCCCTGCCCGCTCTGCCTGCGACAGCGGGAAGTCTACTGGGCGCTGATCTTCATGACCGCCACCGGCCTCACCATCTGGCGCTTCGTGCCCAAGCGCCGCTTCCTGGTCGCGCTCAACGTGCTGATCGGCCTCGTGTTCGGCGTCGGCGTGGTCGTCGCGGCCTATCATGCCGGCGTCGAATGGCAGATTTTCCCGCCGCCCACCGGCTGCTCCGCGGGCGGCGTCAATCCGCTGGACGTGGGTGATCTCAGCGGCGGCCTCAACCAGCCGATGAAGATCGCCGCGTGCAACGCCGCGCCCTTCCATTTCTTCGGCCTGTCGATGGCTGGCTGGAACGTAGTTATCTCGCTGATGCTCGCGGGCGCAAGCTTTGCCGCGGCGGCTCTCACCTTCCGCAGCTTTCAGGCGAAGTAGACCGCCCCGCCTGCCAGCAGCGCCG
>CALGEF010000035.1 GCA_937881755.1 uncultured Acidobacteriota bacterium | reverse complement strand
CCGCCCCGCCTGCCAGCAGCGCCGCCGCCGCGCCGAACGTGCCGATCGCCCTGAGCCGCCGCATCCAGGCCGGCAGGCCCTGCGCGCCCGTGTCCCACACGCCGTGCAGCAGATGCGCCCCGGCCGCCGCCGCAAACACCTGCCAGCCCAGCGCGCCCAGCACGCCGTAAAGCACCAGTGCCCAGGCTGCGAGTGATCCGAGCACGGACAATCCCAGCACCTTCGCGCGCGGCGCCTCTCTCCCGGCCACCTCCGCCCCCCAGCGCAACCCGCCGACGAAGGACAGGATCACCGCGCCGTAGGCCAGTAGCGCCAGCCCGGACTGCGCCTGCAGCACGGGGTCAGCCTGCGCCGCCCACATTACGCCGGTGCCCGCCGCAAACGGCGCCATGCCCGCCAGCGTCAGCGCCAGCGGCGCGCCCGGAATACCGAACAGTTTCATGCCCTAAAGCCCCAGAACCTTGCGAGCGATGATGTTCTTCTGGATCTCATTCGTGCCGCCATAGATCGATTGCGCGCGTCCGCCGAAATAGCTCGCCACATCGCGCGGCGCGCTGGCGGCTGATGGCGCGCGGTGCCCCACGAAGGGTCCTGCCGCGTCGAGGAACAATTCCGTGATCGCCTGGTGCGTCTCGGTCGCGAGGATCTTCACCGTCGAGGACGCGTCCCCGACCGAGCCGCCAGACACCTGCGCCGAGAGGATGCGGAACACGGTCATCTCCAGCCCGTCCACGGCAATCTCCGCATGGGTCAGCCGCCCGGCAAATCCGGCATCATCGATCAGCCGTTCGTTGGCGCCTTCCGGCATGGCCGAGGCGAGCCCCCGCACATGCCGCAGCATCGCGCGCTTGCCGCCGATGCGCGCATAAGAGGTGCGCTCGAAACCGAGCAGGTATTGCGAATAGGTCCAGCCCTTGCCTTCCTCCCCGATACGGCAATCCTCCGGCACCTGGACATTGTCGAACAGCACTTCGTTCAGCGCATGCGCCCCGTCGATGGAAATGATCGGTTTCACCGTCACGCCCGGCGCGTCCAGCGGGCAGCAGATGAAGCTGATGCCCTCCTGCTTCTTATCGCCCCGGCTGGTGCGCGCGAGCAGGAAGATCCAGTCGGCATGCTGGGCGGCGGAGGTCCAGATCTTGTGGCCGTTCAGCGTGTAGACGCCGTCCTTCAGCACGGCGGAAAACTCCAGGCTTGCGAGGTCCGATCCTGCGCCGGGTTCCGAATAGCCCTGCGCCCAGCCGACCGACCCGTCCCGGATGCCCGGCAGCCATTGTTCCTTCTGGGCCTCCGAGCCGAACGTATAGAGCACCGGCCCGACATAGATCACCCCCATCGGCGTCACCGTCGGCACGCCGGCGCGCTCCAGCTCCTCGTCGAACACATACTGTTCCTCGAGGCCCCAGCCCGGCCCGCCATATTCCTCCGGCCAGGCCGAAGCGAGCCAGCCCTTCGCCCCCAGCGCCATCTCGGACCTGCGCACGTCCGCCGTCGTCAGCGGCGTGCCCGCCTTGTATTTCGCGATAATGTCCTTCGGGAATTCGGCCTCGAACCAGCTGCGCACGTACGCGCGGAACGTCTCGGTCTCGGGGGCAAATTTCAGGTGCATGGGAAAATGTCCTTCGAACCGGCAAACCGTATTCGGATGCCCGAAGCTGGCAAGAGGTCACGCGGGGAGAAGCGGGCTGCTCCCCTCTTGCGTAAAGCGGAAGAGGGGCCGGGGATGAAGGGGCCTTCCCCAGAAACAATAAGCCCTCCCCGCGTCCGGGAAGGGCTCTGTGTCATTCTGCGGGAACTTACTCCGAAGGAGCGGCCGCTTCGGCTTTCATGATCCCGGTCCACTGGTCCACTTTCCGGCTCAGCACGTCGAGCGGCAGGGCGCCGCCGCCGAGCACCGTGTCGTGGAAGGCGCGGATGTCGAACTTGTCGCCGAGTTCAGCTTCGGCTTTCGCACGCAGCTGCTGGATACGGATCATGCCGATCTTGTAAGCCGTCGCCTGGCCCGGCATCACGATGTAGCGCTGGACTTCGGAACGAGCCTGCGCCTCGGTGATGGCGGAATTGTCCAGGAAATACTGCACCGCCTGCTCTTCCGTCCAGCCCCTGGAGTGAAGGCCGGTATCGACTACGAGGCGGATGGCGCGCCAGATTTCCGAGCCCAGGCGGCCGAAGTTCGAGTACGGATCTTCAAACGTGCCCGGCATTTCGGACGCGAGTTTCTCCGAATAAAGACCCCAGCCTTCCGAATAAGCCGTGAAGCCCGCCTGGGTACGGAATTTCGGCACGCTGGTCAGCTCCTGCGCAATCGATATCTGCATGTGGTGGCCCGGCAGGCCTTCATGATATGCGATCACTTCCAGTTCGCCCTTCGGCATCGCCTTCATGTCCGAAAGGTGGGCGTAATAGATGCCGGGGCGCGAGCCATCCGGTGTGCCCGGATAATAGTGCTGGGCGGCGCCCGGCTGCTCGCGGAAGGCTTCGACGCGTTTCACGACAAGGTCGGCCTTCGGCAGGATGCCGAAATACTCCGGCAGCTTTGTCTTGATATTGTTGATCGCGGCGGTTGCATCCGCAATGTAAGCCTCCCGGCCTTCATCCGTATCAGGATAGTAATGCTTCTCGTTATCCTCGTCGTCACGGATGCTCTTGAAGAATTCCTGCAGCGTGCCGGTAAAGCCCACTTCGGTCTTGATCGCTTCCATCTCAGCCTGGATGCGGGTCACTTCTGCAAGACCCAGATTGTGGATCTCGTCCGCCGTCATCGAGGTTGTCGTCTGCCCGGCCAGCATGAAGTTGTAATAGGCTTCGCCGTTCGGCTGCAGGTTGGCGCCCTGTGGGCCGGCGGGGTCCGGCGAGTTCGCCATGTCGGCGGTGCAGAAAGCGATCAGGTCGTTGTAGAAAGTCAGGAACGGGCCCTTGAGGGCCGTCTCCGCTTCCGCCGTCAGCGCCGTCGCAGCCTCAGGCGTCATCTTGCCGCCTTCAACCAGTTTCTGCACGTCACCCTTGAAATCGGCCCAGATCGCCGAATCCGGGCCCTCCGTGAACGGAGCGCCGGTGATGATCTTCTGCGACTGGTCGATCACGCCCGCATAGGCAAACTTCGGCGCATGCGCGCCGTTCGCCGCGTTTGCCTTGGTGTTGGCCAGCGCGTCCTGCAGCGCGCTCGCCGCAGCCGAGATGCGGCTCACATAGGCGCGCGCATCGGCCTCTTCGTCCACCGTGTGGAACTGCATCAGGAAGGTCGGCGCAAAGCTCTGCACACCGTTCATCTGGTCGAAGATGAAGCCGTTGCCGCGGTAAGCGACGCTGTCTGCGGCGCGCTCATACTGGTAGACCCAGAGATCATAGGAATCCTGGTCGGCCGGCGACAGGCTGTCATAGTCATAAGTCGCTTTGAGTTCGTCGGTCGCGGTCTTCAGCCAGGCCAGCTGCTCGTCGGCGCAGGCATGGGTGAAGCAGTCGATCTGGTCATTCTTGTCCTTGCGGCCCAGGAAGGTCAGCTGGATCGGGCTGAACTGCAGCTGTTCTTCATACCTGGTGTCAAACCAGGCGTTCAGCTTGGCGCTGATGGCTTCCTGGCTTTCGGCAGCGGCCTGCTTGTTCAGGGGGGCGGTGTTGGGGTTGGGCGCGCAGGCGCCGAGGGCAGCAATCAGGGCAAGGGCCGAAACAGCGGTGCGGAACATCGGGGGTCTCCTGAAAACAGACTTTCCGTTTAACGATAAATTCTCGTAACTCTCGCCGGCCCCGGCGTCAATCCAGGCTGAATTGGCATTTCCGCAATCCCCCGCTAAGCACAAACCATGACCGATAAAAAATCCGCCTCCGCCCCTCGCTCCATCCGCCTCGGCACCCGTGGCTCGCCGCTTGCGCTTGCGCAGGCCCACCAGATTGCCGCCAGCCTCAAGGCGGCTTCCGGCGGCGCCCTCGAAGCCGAGATCGTGACCTTCACGACGACCGGCGACAAGCTGACCTCCGAACGCCTGATCAATTCCGGCGGCAAGGGCCTGTTCACGCGCGAACTCGACGAATCGCTCAGCCTCGGTGACATTGATATCGCCGTACACAGCCTGAAGGACGTGCCGTCCCTGCTGCCGCCCGGCCAGGTGTTCGTCGCCTTCCCCGAACGCGAAGACCCGCGCGACGGTTTCGTCTCTCCTTCCGCCAGATCCCTGCGCGAGTTGCCCCAGGGCGCCCGGCTCGGCACCGCCTCCCTGCGCCGCGAAGCGCAGGCCCTCGCCCTGCGGCCGGACCTGCAGGTCGTCACATTCCGCGGCAACGTGCAGACCCGGATGCGCAAGCTCGAAGAAGGCCAGGCGGACGCCACCTTCCTCGCGATGGCCGGCCTGCGCCGGCTCGGTTATGATCATATGGCGACGCCGGTTCCGGTCACCGACATGCTGCCTGCCGCCGCGCAAGGCATCATCGGCGTGGTCAGCCGCGATGATGCGGACGTCGAGCTGCGCGCTGCGCTCGCCAAACTCAACGTCGTCATCAGCGAGGCCGCAGCGACTGCCGAGCGCACCTTCCTCGCCGTGCTGGATGGTAGCTGCCGCACACCGATTGCGGCGCACCTGTTTGACGACGGCAACACCTGGCGTCTCGACGGCGAAGTGCTGAGCCCGAAAGGCGACCAGCGCTGGACCGCGACCGGCAGCGCCAGCAAGAGCGCCTCGATGGCCCAGCTGGCCGAACTTGGCCGCACCGTCGCGAATGGCATTCTCGAGTCCGCCGAAGGTAAGCTGCCCGCCTTCGGGGCAGAGTAGGGAGATTGGCGGTGCGCCTGCCCGTCATCGTGACGCGGACGCTTCCCGGCGCCCACGACACGGCGGAAAATCTCACGCGTCTCGGCTTCGCGCCCGTCCTCTCACCGATGCTGTCGATAACCGAAACCGGCCTCGCGCCCGGCGATCTCGAGGGCGTGCGCCACCTCATCTTCACCAGCGCCAACGGCGTGCGCGCGGCACGCGGCATTGAGGTTCCACCGGACGTCACGGCCTGGTGCGTCGGCCCCTCGACCGCCGACGCGGCGCGCGAAGCAGGCTTTGCCACCGTAGTCGAAGGCGACGGCAATGCCGAAGATCTCGCGCGCCTCATTCTGGCCTCTTATCCGGATGGCCCCCTGCTCCACATCGCCAACGAAGCGGCCGCAGGCGAACTCGTCGCCGCGCTCAAGCGCGGCGGTCTCGAGGCTCGTTTCAGCGCGCCGTATCGCACCGACGCGGCCGCGTCGCTGAGCGCTGAAGCACGAGATGCCCTCGCCGATGCGCGCCCCGTCATCCTGCTTCTTCACTCTGCCAAGGCCTCAAGCGCCGTCGCCGCCAGCCGCCCGCAACTTGCGAACGCCGGCCTTGTCGCCATTTCCGAAGCTGCACTCGCGCCGCTTCTGAATGCGACCAGCCGGGGCCATTGGATCGCCGCCCGCCCGAACGAAGACAGCCTGATGGACACGCTTCAAAGGGCGGCCGCCGCGCTTTGCCCTTGAATCGCCGCTGTGCCACACTCTTTTGAAACCTGAAGCTGCCCATATAGGCGCCATGACCACTGATCCTTTCCGCGACGAGGACCCCGTAAACGGTCCGATTGACGCCCAGTTCGAGCCGGCACCCGCCGGCCCGGACAACGCGGCGCGTACGGGGCCCGGCTGGATTGCGCTTGGCGCCGCCTGCGTCCTGGCCGCCCTGATCAGCGCGGTCGCCGGCATTTACGGCGCTGACTACGTCCGCCCGAATTCCGCCGCTGAACTTGCCGCCGCCCAGAAACGCCTGGAAAGCCGCATCGGCGAAGTGATCGCCTCCCAGGACGCCATCGACCAGAAACTTTCCGAACCGGCCGCCGCATCCGCCGAGCTCGCAGGGCTTATCCGCGAACTCGATACCGTCTCCCGCCGCCTCGACCAGGCCATCGCCGCCAGCGGCGATCCGGCAGCCCTGGCCGCGGTCACCGCCCGGCTGGACGCGCTCGAAGGCCGTGCGCCGTCCATGACCGTTTCGGCCGACGGCGAAGTGGCGGCGTTGACCTCCCGCCTCGCCAGCCTCGAGGCGTCCACGCAGGCCGCCGCCGCTGAAACAAGCGCCGCCATCGTGCAGAGCGGCAACCGCGCCGAAGCCGCCCTTGCCTTGTCGGCCATCGAGGCCGCCACCCGGCGCGGCACCGGTTTCGAGGCTGACTACCGTGCCTTGCGCAATGCGGCGCCTGGCAATGACCCCGTCAAACGTCTCGCTCCCTACATTTCAGGTGTCACCGCGCTGACCGCGCTGCAAGCCGAGTTCCCGAAAGTGCGCGCCGCGGTGATGGCCGCCGCGACGCCCGAGACAACGTCTGCCCGGCTCTCCTGGGTCGACAAGGTGTTCGGCGACGCGGTCAGCGTGCGCCCGGCCAACGGCAAGCATTCGGCGACTGCCAGGGCGCTGGATGCCGCCGCCGCATCGCTCGACGCCGGCGACCTTGCCGGCAGCGTGAAAGCCCTGCGCGGGCTGGACGCGAAGGCCGCCCGCGCCGCCGAGGACTGGACCCGGCGTGCAAACCGCCGCATCACGCTCGAAGAGGCGCTGGAAGAGGTCCGCCTCAGCCTCGTGGAAGAGGGGAACTGACGGACATGGGCCGCTTTTTCCTGTTCATTGCCGTCATCCTTCTCGTCTCGGCCGGCGCCGTTCTCGCCGCGCTGGCGCTCAGCCTGCCCGGCGAGGTTACCTTCCCGGTTGGCAATGAAATCGTCGCCGTGCATTCCGGCGCCGCCGTCATCGGCGTGGTTGTCCTCGGCGGCATCCTGGCGCTTGGCTGGTGGCTCGCCACCGCGCTTCTGGTCCTGCCGGGCCGAATCTCGAAAGCCCGCCGCCTTGCCCGCACCCGCAAGGCCAATGCCGCCCTTGCCGAAGGCCTGCTGGCGGCCGAAGGCGGCGATTCCAAAGCCGCGCTGAAACTCGCCCGCCGCGCCATGCGCCATGCCGAGGACGAGCGCCTGAAACTCCTTCTCGAAGCGCGCGCCGCCGAAGCCAACGAAGACTGGGCCGGCGCCGAGCGGGCCTGGGGCCTGCTCACCCGCCTGCCCGGCGGACAGCTGGCCGGCCTGCGCGGCGCAGCGACCGCCGCCTCCGAACGCGGCGACCAGCTGACAGCCGAGAACCGCGCCCGCGAAGCCCTCGCGCTCAAGTCCGACGCCGACTGGCCGTTCAATTCCCTGTTCGACCTGCAAGTCTCAAAGGGCGACTGGGACAAGGCCATCGAGACACTGGCGCTGGGCGAGAAACGCGCCCTGATCGAAGGCATCAGCGTCAAGCGCCGCCGCGCGGTGCTGCATACCGCGAAGGCCGTCGGCCTTGCGCACACGGAGAAACAGGTGGCGCAGAAGACGCTCGGCGAAGCGATCCGCTCGGCGCCCGATTTTCCGCCCGCCGCCTATCATGGCGCGCGCTTCCTGATGACCGACGGCAAGGTCAAGGCGGCGCAAGGCGTCCTCGAACTCGGCTGGAAGGCGCGGCCTCATCCGGCGCTCGCGCAGCTTTCCCGCCGCCTGATCCCGCAGGATTCCCGCTTCAACATCGCCGCTCGCCTGAAGGGTCTTGCGGACTCCAACCCGAACCACCGGGAAAGCCGCATCCTGATGGCCGAGATCGCGATGGATTCGGCCGACTGGGTCGCCGCGATCAAGACCCTCGCCCTGCTCGTCGAGGAGAACCCGACCGCGCGCCTCTGCCTCCTTATGGAGCGCGCCCTGAAAGGTTACGGCGACCCGGTCGAGGCCCAGCGCTGGGGCCGCATGGCCGCGTCGGCCTCGCGCGAGGCTGACTGGTCCGACATCGACCCGAAGGGCAATGCCTTCGACTTCGACCGCGCCGGCTGGAGCAGGATGGTCTATGCGTTCGGCGATGTCGGCGACCTCGTGCACCCGCGCTACGAAACCTATGGCCGCGAACTGGAGGCCGGACGCGTGCTGGCCCTTCCCCTCGCCGACGAAGGCCCGATCACCCCGGAAGCCCCGCGAGGCCCGCTGACCCAGCCCCTGGACTACGCCCCCGACGAGGATTGAGCCGCTGTCATCCCGGACAAGGCCGCGCAGCGGCCGCAGATACGGGACCTTTTCTCCGCTCAGATCGCGACAGGATCCCGGCTCACGCTGCCTCCGGCAGCTGGCCGGGATTGACAGGAAAAGCAGTCTTGCGCGCCCCATGCCCTGCCAGTATATGCGGATCCTCACGAAAAGGGCCGCTTTAGCTCAGCTGGTAGAGCACCGCATTCGTAATGCGGGGGTCAGGTGTTCAAGTCACCTAAGCGGCACCATAAAACCCCAGCAAAAACAGAGAGTTACAGAGGGCTCCGGAGTGATCGTCCGGTCACTGATTTTTTGTGCCCGCACCCTGTCCGCACGCCTCTCCGGTTTCCCTGTCGTTGCAGGCGATCCCGGACCAGCGGGTGCGCGACAAATTTGGGTTGCCTGCAAACCTACCGGCGACGATTCAATGGCTCTCGAGCGGGCCGTCCAATTGAGTTGGTCCGCTGCCGGCAGCCGCTGAGCGGCAGCAATCTGAGGGAAACCAGACGGAGTCCAGATTTGCGTATCAGGCAATTCATCGCCGATTGCGGACAAAGGAGCGTCACCGCGCAGGCGCTGGGCAACGCCCCTTCGACGATCACACCGCGCGCGCATCTATCAAAATGAGCTGGCCAGACTTGATCCTGCCGAGCGCTTCGATAATTTCGGGGACAAGCGGGCGTAAAGCCTGCAGTCGGTTCGACGGTGCTCTCAGCACAATGACGCCAAAGGACAGAGCACCGACCAGGTTCTGCGCCGGCAAATTCTTGTCCATTGTGATGAAGCAGTCGAACACACCCTCGATCCGGGCAAGCAACGCGCCGTTAGCAACGCCAGCCCAACCCGCTTGCGGTACTGTCGTGGCAGCGTAACCCACAAGGTCGGCGACAAGCCGCCGCGGCAAACACTCGTCCAACAACACTCGCATTGGGATCAACTCGCCCCGGCGGTGAGGCGATCGCGAGCCTCCTCCAGGAATCGGATCACTTGCTCCCGGGCTACGGACGGAAAGTCTTCAAGGAAGACATCGATCGAGTCGCCAGCTTCCAAATAGTCGGTCAAAGTTTTCACCAGCACACGTGTCCCGCTGAATACCGGAGCGCCGCTCAGTGTTTCGGGGTCAGTGGTGATCAAACGCGCTTCCATTATGTTTTATAAGTCGCTTCAGCCCCAAACCCAAGTGAAATTGCCGCATCGGGAACTCCTCACTCGCACCCGTTGGCGGGATAACTCCGCGAAGGGAGTGGCAGCTTCGGGCCAGGTTCACACCGACCGGCATTTCCCGCCAGCGGCAGGGTCACTCGAGTCCGGCCATCGGAATGCCAAGCGGCTAACCGGCAATTCATCGCCGAAAAGCGACATCATTCGATCTCACCCCTTATACGATCTCCACGGGATAGAGGCGGTGCCCACGCTTGATGCGATAGGTCTCAAAATCGTTTCGATCCAACGTAAATACTCTGCGGGTGCCGAGCGTTTCAGCGGCGGTGATGACCGATGCATCCGCGAGATCCATGGGGTGATCCCGGTATGTCCCCATCAATTCGAAGGCTCGCATCGTCTCCTCATGGGACCCATAGTGAACACTCATTCCGCCTTCGGCAATTAAGCTCCTCAGAGCTTCAGAGCCGCGGCTGCCGGGCCCCAGTATGTGAAAAGCTTCAGTTAAAACCGGTAAGGTTGTGACGACCGGCAGCCTGATAGCCGAGAGCCTCCGACGACAATCTGCATGTTGTTCTTCTTTCGGGTCGAACAGAGCAACGAGAGGTCCGGTATCTGCGAGAATCATTTTTTGTGCTTGCGCAGAATGGCTGCGCGCGCGGCTTCTCGTGATTTCGAAGCCGGTCCGCTCGAGTAACCGCCGGGACCGAGCTCCAGTCGGGAATAGACCTCGTAAGCCTCGGTCGTCGGCGCCTTTGCGAGCGTCTCCTCAAGCAGGCGTACACCCTCCTTGAGCACATCAGAGACCGTCCATCCCGTTTTGCGCTGGATTCGCTCCAGGCGTGCCTCATCCTCCGGATCCATACGCAGAGTTTTTGTGGCCATTTAAATTCTCCGATCTGTAATACAGAATGTATTACGAACCTTCCCTTCGATCAAGTGCCTTGCGCAAAGATTGGCAGGCTCCTCTCGCATTCGAATGGCATGCTCAACCTGCAACATTGCGTGTGCAATGCACAACTCAGCCTGCTACCACCGTGTTTCAATCAGTACAGGACCGCGCCGACCTCGCGGCACGCAGTGATCCACTGATGCCGGAGCGTTCTGATCTTCGACCCAAGCACTCGCATTCCGCCATCTGTTCAAGCTATCAATCCCATCTGCAATCATCTTTCGCAATTTTGACCGGCAGTATCGGGCCAGTTCGGCTCCGATTATCGGGTTAGGCATCCGGCAGCGTCGCCTAAGTCCTGTCGTTCGGGCGCCTTGCGGAAACCAGGCCGGACTTCGCCGATTCCAGCCATCGGTGAATCCATCGAAAACGCCCCCGACGGCCCTCCCCCGCCCCCCGTGCGCACGCGCCGCGCCCCGGCAAGAGCGACGGGCCGTCTCCTCCCGCCGCGCGCAGACGCCC
>CALGEF010000034.1 GCA_937881755.1 uncultured Acidobacteriota bacterium | reverse complement strand
CGGTACAGCGTCAGCATGTAGACCGCCGAGAATATCACGCCGAGCGCGGCGCCGGCCGCCGCCCAGGTGGCTGCCTGGAAGCCGCCGGCCATGGTCAGGATCTCGCCGACGAAACCGCTGGTCCCCGGCAGGCCGACATTGGCCATCGTGAAGAGCATGAAGAAGGAGGCATAGATCGGCATGCGGCTGACGAGGCCGCCATAGGCAGCAATCTCGCGGGTATGCATGCGGTCGTATACAACACCAACGATCAGGAAGAGCGCGCCCGAGATCAGGCCGTGGCTGAGCATCTGGAAGATCGCGCCCTGTATGCCAATGTCATTGAACGCAAAGATGCCGAGCGTCACGAAGCCCATGTGCGCGACAGAAGAGTAGGCGATCAGCTTCTTCATGTCTGTCTGCCGCCAGGCGACCAGCGATGTGTAGACGATCGCGATGACCGCCAGTGCAAACATGAACGGCTGGAACATCGCGCTCGCATCCGGGAACATCGGCAGCGAGAAGCGCAGCATGCCGTAGCCGCCCATCTTCAGCAGCACGCCGGCGAGGATGACCGAGCCGGCGGTCGGCGCCTGTACGTGCGCGTCCGGCAGCCAGGTGTGCACCGGCCACATCGGCAGCTTCACGGCGAAGGAGGCGATGAAGGCCAGCCAGAGCCAGGTCTGGATTTCCGGCGCGAAGGCAAACTTCTCAAGTACTTCAAAGTCTGCCGAACCCGCGGCGATGATCATGTAGACCATCGCGATCAGCATCAGCAGCGAACCGATCAGCGTATAGAGAAAGAACTTGAACGCGGCGTAGACGCGGTCCTTGCCGCCCCAGATGCCGACGATCAGGAACATCGGGATAAGGCCGGCTTCGAAGAAAATATAGAACAGCACCAGATCCAGCGCGACGAAGACGCCGATCATGAAGGTCTCGAGCACGAGGAAAGCGATTACATATTCGGTGACGCGCCTGTCGATGGAGTTCCAGCTCGCCAGCAGGCAGATCGGCGTCAGGAAAGTCGTCAGCATGACGAGGGAAAGCGACAGGCCGTCCACGCCCAGCTTGTAGCTGATTGGTCCATACCAGGCATATTGCTCAACGAACTGATAGCCTGTGGCCGAGCTGTCGAATGCGAGGAGGGCCGCGACGGACGCGGCAAACGTCGACGCCGAGATAATAACCCCTGCCAGAAGAACAGCCTTGTGCGACTGGGCACTGGTCTCGCCCCTGCTGCTGCCGGCCGTGGTTGCGCGCACGAGCATTACGAGCAGCGCGCCGGCCAGCGGCAGGAACGTCATGACGGAAAGGATCGGGAAACCGCCCATCAGCCTGCTCCTCCTGACCGGAGCCAGAGGATTGCACCGAAGACGATGGCCGCTCCGATGATCACGAAGGCGTAGTGGTAGAGATAGCCTGTATGCATACGCGACAGGCCGCGGGAACTCATGCCGGCCAGCCTGGCAAGGCCGTCAGGACCGATGCCGTCGATGATCTTCTTGTCTGCTTTCATGAAGATGTTGCCGAGGAAGGCCGATCCGCGCACGAGCGTCGTGTTGTAGATCTCGTCGAAGTACCATTTGTTCGTGAACAGGGCATGGAGCGGCCCTCCACTGGCCGCAACGCGCGCGCCGATACCCCTGTTGAAGAAGTAGGTGAAGGTCGCGGTCAGGAAGCCGGCAACGGTGACCACCAACGGCGCCCAGAGCACCCATTCAGGCACATTGTGACGGTCATGCAGAACGTGGTTCTCGCCGGCGCGGTAGATCGCACCTGCCCAGAATGCCTCGTTCTTTGAGTCCACAAATGCATCGTAGAAATAGACGCCCGCAAACATGGCCCCAAGACTGAGCAGCGCCAGCGGGATGAGCATCACCAGAGGGCTCTCGTGCGGCTTGTGATCGTGGCCATGATCGTCATGGGCATGGTCGTCGTGCGCGTGCGCATCGTCCCCGTGAGCATTACGGGCGTGCGCGTCATGACCATGCGCTTCATGCGGGGCCGGGCCATGGAACGTCATGTAGATCAGGCGCCAGGAATAGAAGCTTGTCAGGAAGGCCGCGAGCAGGCCGAACCAGAAGGCGAGCTGCGCAAACGATACGCTGGCCATGACGCCGGCATAGCTGCTCTCGAGGATCGCGTCCTTCGAGAAGAAGCCGGAGAAGCCAAACTTCGTATGCGGAATACCGAGGCCAATGATGGCAATAGTACCGATCATCATCGCGGCATAGGTCAGCGGCATCAGCTTTGCGAGCCCGCCCATGCGGCGCATGTCCTGCTCATGGTGCATGCCGTGGATAACCGAACCGGCACCGAGGAACAGCAGCGCCTTGAAGAAGGCGTGGGTGAAGAGGTGGAACATCGCCGCCTCATAAGCGCCGACACCTGCCGCGAAGAACATGTAGCCGAGCTGCGAACAGGTCGAATAGGCGATCACGCGCTTGATGTCGTTCTGTGCCATGCCGACGGTGGCGGCATAGAGCGCCGTCACCGCACCGACGAGCGCAACCATTCCGGACGCATAGAAGGTATACTCATAGACCGGCGACAGGAGGCAGACGAGATAGACACCTGCCGTCACCATCGTCGCCGCGTGGATCAGGGCCGACACGGGCGTCGGGCCTTCCATGGCGTCCGGCAACCAGACGTGCAGGAAGAACTGGGCCGATTTACCCATTGCGCCAATGAAGAGCAGGATGCCGATCAGCTCCAGCGCATAGACGCGCTCACCGAAGAACACGATCACGGACTCGCGCGCCGGCAACGCTTCGGCGAAGGCATATGGCGTGATGACCGCGTTGGTCCGGATCGCGTCCAGCACCGGGGCGAACTCGACCGAGCGGAACATGAAGAATACCGCCATGATGCCGAGCGCCAGACCAAAGTCACCCACCCGGTTCGTCACGAACGCCTTGATGGAAGCATCGTTCGGCGCCTTCTTCGTGTACCAGAAGCCGATCAGCAGGTAGGAGGCGAGGCCCACGCCTTCCCAGCCAAAGAACAGCTGGATGAAGTTGTCTGCCACCACGAGCATCAGCATCATGAAAGTGAACAGCGACAGGTAAGCGAAGAAACGCGACTTGTGCGGGTCCTCGCTCATGTAGCCCCAGGAATAGAGGTGCACGAGGCCGGAGACACCGGTGATAACCGCCATCATGACGATCGACAGTGTATCTACACGGATGGCCCAGTTGGCCTGGAAATCCCCGATGTTAATCCATGGCATCAGCGTGATGATGCGCTGCTGCAGTTCCACCGCCGCAACTTCCGCACCGGCTGTCAGGTACGCGTCATAGCCCGACGCATGGTGCACCGCTTCCGCCGCGCCGCCGAGACCGGCCACATAGGCGAAGAGCTGGTAGAGTGACAGCGCGCCGCACGACAGAACGACGCCCGTGGTGATGGCCATCACGGCACGGTCGCCGATCCATTTGTGGAACAATCCGGTCAGCGCAGCGAAGCCGGGCGCAAGGACGATATAGATGAGCAGGCTATCCGGAAGCATACTGAGGGTCAGCCTTTCATCAGATCGACATTCTCAACCGAGATGTCGCGGCGATTCCGGAAATAGACGACGAGGATCGCGAGCCCCACAGCCGCCTCCGCGGCCGCGACCGTGAGCACCAGCATCGCGAAGATCTGGCCCTGGATCGTCCCGGTAAACACCGAGAAGGCGACCAGGTTGATGTTCACGGACAACAGGATCAGCTCCAGCGCCATCAGGATAACGATGACGTTCTTGCGGTTCACGAAGATGCCGACCACGCCAATCGTGAACAGCGCTGCCGAGACGATCAGGAAATGCAGGATGCCGAGTTCGGTCATGTCAGATCCCCTGCCCCGGAGCCGGATCCTTGAGTTCGGTGGCGTCCGCGCGGCGCCGGCCGGTCTGGGCACTGACATTCTGACGCTTGACATTCGGCCGGTGGCGCAGCGTCAGCACGATGGCGCCGATCATCGCGACCAGAAGGATCATACCGGCCAGCTGGAACAGCAGCAGGTATTGCGTGTACATCACGGCGCCAATGGCTTCGGTGTTTGTTTCAGCGCCCGGCGATGGATCAAACGCATCGAAGTTGAGCGAACCACTCGCGCTCCAGACCAGCGCGAGCTCGGCAACCAGGATAACGCCGATCAGGAGCGCAAAGGGCCAATAGCCAAGGCTTCCCTGCTTCAGTTCGACAAAATCAACATCAAGCATCATCACGACGAACAGGAACAGTACCGCAACCGCGCCGACATAGACGACGATCAGCAGCATCGCGAGGAACTCGGCCCCGATCAGAACCATCAGGCCGGCGGACGAGAAAAACGCGAGGATCAGCCACAGGACCGAGTGCACGGGATTGCGCGCCGCAATCACGAACAAGGCCGACAGGATCACGACAGCCGCGATCAATCCAAATGCGATCAGTGCCACAGCCTTCTCGCCCCTTTTCTGTTCCGGTAAAGCCCCTGGCCGCCGGTCTGCGTTACTGGTTTCGGCCCGCTACCGGTACGGCGCGTCCAACTCAAGATTCTTCGCGATCAGCCGTTCCCAGCGGTCGCCGTTCGCGAGGAGACGTTCCTTGTCGTAGAACAGCTCCTCACGCGTTTCGGTTGCGAACTCGAAGTTCGGCCCTTCGACAATCGCGTCGACCGGGCAGGCTTCCTGACAGAAGCCGCAATAGATGCACTTCACCATGTCGATGTCGTAGCGTGTCGTGCGGCGCGCGCCGTCTTCGCGCGGCTCGGCCTCGATGGTGATGGCCTGCGCCGGGCAGATCGCCTCGCACAGCTTGCAGGCAATGCAGCGCTCTTCGCCGCTCGGATACCGGCGCAGCGCGTGCTCACCCCGGAAACGGGGTGATAGCGGGTTCTTCTCGAACGGGTAATTCACGGTCGGCTTCCGGCGGAACATTTCCAGCAGGGCCACCCGGAAGGCGCCCAGGAAATCCGTCAGAAGGGCGCCGCGAAGGGTCTGCGCGAGGCTCATGACTGAACTCCGAAATAGGTCACATACCCCGCCACCACGAGCACGGCAGCGAGAGAGGTTGGCAGGAAAATCTTCCAGCCAAGGCGCATCAGCTGGTCATAGCGATACCGGGGCACGATGGCCTTCACCATGGCGAACAGGAAGAACAGGAACAGGATCTTCAGCATGAACCAGAAGAGGCCCGCGAGGCTGAGCAGCAGCGGCGGCATCGCTCCGGCGGCGTTCGCGCCGATGGCGACGGGCCCATGCCAGCCGCCGAGGAACAGGATGGTCATCATGGCGCACATCAGCACGATGTTGAGGTATTCACCCAGCATGAAGAGAAGGTACGGCGTCGAGCCATACTCGACCTGGTAACCGGCCACGAGCTCGGATTCGGCTTCAGGCAGGTCAAACGGCGGGCGGTTGGTTTCCGCCAGCGCCGAGATAAAGAAGATCACGAACATCGGGAACATCACGACGATCAGCGGGAAGTTCTGGAAGCTGAACGCGTGCCAGTTCTGCAGGCCGCCGGCCTGGTTGTTGACGATGTCGCTGAGGTTCATCGAGCCGACCAGCAGGATGACCGTGATGATCACGAAGCCGATGGAGACCTCATAGGATACCATCTGCGCGGCTGAGCGCAGCGCGCCGAGGAACGGATACTTCGAGTTCGACGCCCAGCCGCCCATGATGATGCCGTAGACACCCAGGGAGCTGATCGCAAAGAGATAGAGGACGCCGACATTCAGGTCCGAGATCACCCAGCTCGTTCCGTCCTCAATACCCGGTGCAACCGGGATGGCCGCCCAGGCGGCGAAGGCCAGCGTACAGGTGAGGATCGGCGCAAAGATGAAGACGAACTTGTTGGCGCCGGCCGGGATGACGATTTCTTTCAGCAGGAACTTCCCGAAGTCTGCAAACGACTGGAGCAGGCCGAACGGGCCCACCACGTTCGGGCCTTTGCGCATCATCACGCCGGCCCAGATCTTCCGGTCCAGCAGCAGCAGGAATGCAATCGACAGGAGCAGAACGAGCGTGAACAGGCCGATCTGGCCGAGCACCAGAAGCGGCCCCCAAAGGCTCCCCAAAGACTCGATTGCATTACTCATGGCGCCGCCCTACTCCGCTGCCACTGCGGTGTCTAGGCTGGTCGCCAGCGCAGAACACTCAGCCATTGTGCGCGATGCGCGGGCGATGGGATTGGTCAGGTAAAAGTCTGCAATCGCGCGGCTGAACGGCGCGTTTCCAAGGCCGCCGGCTGCCGGCGGGGGCGCCGCAAGGAGCGCCGGGACACCCTTGCTGCCAGGGGCGTATCCACGACCGGAAAAGGCCGTGTTCTGCCCCGTCCTGCCGCGCAGGAGCGTGCGCAGCTCGTCGGCTGTGTCATACGCAAGCACCTTGCCGGTGACGCCCGAAAGCGCCCGGAAAATGGCCCAGCCTTCGCGGGCCTCGCCCTTCGGCTGAACCGCCCGCGTGGTCATCTGCACCCGGCCCTCGGTGTTCACATAGGTCGCCGTGATTTCGCTGTACGCCGCGCAAGGCAACACAATATCGGCCCGCGCCGCACCGGCGTCGCCGTGCGAGCCGACATAGATCACCTGCGCCGGGCCGAGCTGTGACAGGTCGGCTTCATCGGCGCCCAGCAATACGACGGTTTTCAACGCGCCGCCGAGAATGTCCTTCGTCGCCCTGCCGCCTTCGGCCGGGATAAATCCGGCATCCAGCGCCCCGACCCGGCCCGCCGCCGTGTGAAGCATGCCGAACCCCGCCCAGCCGTCAGAAACGGCGCCGGTCTCCTGCGCCATCGACAGGGCGGCTGCCAGGATCGCTGCGCCGTCGCTGCGGCAGGCAGCTGCTTCGCCCACCACGATCATCGCCCGCTTCGCGCCCTTGAAGAAGTCGCGCACCGCGCCCCCGTTCAGCGCCTCAGGCGACGTGCCAAGATGCGTGTACGGATAGGTCAGCTCAGCCGCCTCGCCGATAACGGCAACTTTCAGATTGCCCCAGAGCCAGGATTTGCGGATGCGGGCATTCCAGACAGCCGCTTCGACGCGCGGATTGGCGCCGATCAGCAGCAGCGCATCCGCTTCTTCGACGCCCGTCAGGGTCGGGTTCAGGAGGTAATGTTCACGCACACCGCTGGTGCCATATTGTGCGCCCGCAGGCCGGCAGTCGGTATTCCTGACGCCGAGGCCCCGGAAGAAATCGAGCGCCGCTTTAGCCTGCTCCACTTCGATCAGGTCGCCGGCAACCACGCCGATCTGGTCCGCGCCGACAGACAGCGCAGCTTTAACCGCGTCCAGCGCCTCCGGCCACGTCACCGGATGCAGCTTGCCATTCCGGCGCACGTACGGCCGGTCGAGCCGCTGGCGCGCGAGGCCGTCCCAGACGAACCGGGACTTGTCCGACAGCCATTCCTCGTTGATCTCTTCATTCGTCTCCGGAAGGATCCGCATCACAGCGTCCCCTTTCGCGTCGATCCGGATCGCCGCGCCCATGGCATCCATGACATCGATGGACGACGTCTTGCGCAGTTCCCAGGGCCGCGCATTGAAGGCATAGGGCTTGGACGTCAGTGCGCCGACCGGGCAAAGATCGATCACGTTGCCGGACAGCTCTGACGTCAGCGACTTTTCCAGATAGGTCGTGATCTCGGCGCTCTCGCCGCGCGAGATCATCCCAATCTCCTCGACGCCCGCCACTTCCGCAACGAAACGCACGCAGCGCGTGCACTGGATGCAGCGTGTCATGATCGTCTTGACCAGCGGGCCCATGTTCTTGTCTTCGACGGCGCGCTTGTTCTCGTCATACCGGCTGTCAGACCGGCCATAGGCCACCGCCTGGTCCTGCAGGTCGCACTCGCCGCCCTGGTCGCAGATCGGGCAATCCAGCGGGTGATTGATCAGCAGGAATTCCATGACACCTTTGCGCGCCTTCTCGACATAGGCGCCCCTGGTGCGGATCACCGGCGGCGAACCGTCCCGGTTCGGACGAAGGTCGCCCACGATCTGCGCGCAGGAAGCCAGCGGCTTCGGCGCGCCTTCCCACTCGACAAGGCACATGCGGCAGTTGCCCGCGACCGACAGGCGCTCATGATAGCAGAAGCGCGGAATCTCTGCGCCCGCTTCCTCGCACGCCTGCATCAGCGTGTAAGCCTTCGGCACTTCGACTTCGACGCCGTCGATATTGAGCTTGTACGTGTCTGACATGGTCCTACTCCGCCGCGATCACGGCGCCCTGCACCAAGGCGCGCGGCTGCCGGTAGCGATTGATGCGCTCTTCGATCTCGTGGCGGAAGTGACGGATCAGCCCCTGGATCGGCCAGGCCGCTGCGTCGCCCAGCGCGCAGATCGTGTGGCCTTCGACCTGCCTGGTCACGTCCAGCAGCGTATCGATCTCGTCATGCGTAGCCTCGCCGCGCACCATGCGTTCCATCACGCGCCACATCCAGCCGGTGCCTTCGCGGCACGGCGTACACTGGCCGCAGCTCTCGTGCTTGTAGAAGTAAGCCAGCCGCGCAATGGCCTTGATCAGGTCGGTCTGCTTGTCCATCACGATGACCGCCGCCGTGCCGAGACCGGACTTCAGGTCGCGCAGCGTGTCGAAATCCATATAGGCGTCCATGATCTGCCCGGCCGGCACCATCGGCACCGACGAGCCGCCCGGGATAACGGCCTTCAGGTTTTCCCAGCCGCCGCGGATACCGCCGCAATGCGTATCGATCAGTTCCCGGAACGTGATCGACATCTCTTCTTCCACGTTGCACGGCCTGTTCACGTGCCCGGAGATGCAGAACAGCTTCGTGCCGGAATTGTTCGGGCGGCCAAAGCCCGAAAACCATTGCGCGCCCCGGCGCAGGATCGTCGGCACGACGGCGATTGACTCGACATTGTTCACCGTCGTCGGGCAGCCATAAAGGCCCGCATTCGCCGGAAATGGCGGCTTCAGGCGCGGCTGGCCCTTCTTGCCCTCAAGGCTCTCCAGCAGCGCTGTTTCCTCGCCGCAGATATAGGCGCCGGCGCCGTGGTGGACGTAGAGGTCAAAGTCCCAGCCGTTGAGATTGTTCGCCCCGATAAGGCGCGCCTCGTAGGCTTCCTTCACCGCCTTCTCGAGCGCATGGCGCTCCGCGATGTATTCGCCGCGAATGTAGACATAGCATTTGTGGGCGCGCATCGCGCGGCTCGCCACCATGCAGCCTTCGATCAGCAGGTGCGGATCATGCCGCATGATCTCGCGGTCCTTGCACGTGCCGGGCTCGGACTCGTCGGCGTTGACGACGAGATAGTGCGGACGCTCGCGCACTTCTTTCGGCATGAACGTCCACTTCAGGCCGGTCGGGAACCCTGCCCCGCCCCGGCCGCGCAGGCCGGAGGCCTTGATCTGGTCGCACAGCCAGTCAGGCCCCAGATCGAGCATTTCCTTTGTCAGGTGCCACGCGCCGCGCTTCTTCGCCGCTTCGAGGTCGGGCGAATGAAGGCCGTAGAGGTTCGTGAAGATGCGGTCTTTGTCCTGCAGCATGGCTTAGCTCTTGATATCCTTGCTGGCGGGCTCTTCCCGCTTCGTGATTGTCGGCGAGCCGGCCTGCGGCAGGCCAGCCGCTTCAGGCGTTGGCTCCGGCGGTTTGGGCAGGTTGGGCAGGAGCGCAACCCTGGTGCGGCTTCCATCGAACAGGGAGGCATCGGTCAGGACGGTGGTGCCGCCTTCCGGCGCGCTGTTCACGCGGTCAATCTGAGGGCCCGGCGTGACCTCAGCGCCGTGGCGCAGGCGGCCGAGGATCGCCGACAGCGACTCCGGCGTCAGGTCCTCAAAGAAGTCATCATTGATCTGCACCATCGGCGCATTCACGCAGGCGCCGAGGCACTCGACCTCTTCCCACGACAGGCGCTTGTCATCGGTGACGTACATCGCCTTGCCGATTTCCTTCGTGCAGACGTCTTTCAGGCTCTCTGCTCCGCGCAGCTGGCACGGCGTCGTGCCACATAGCTGGACATGGAATTTGCCCACCGGCTGAAGGCGGAACATCGTGTAGAACGTCGCCACTTCGTAGACGCGGATATAGGGCATCTCGAGCCGGTTGGCGACTTCGCGCATCGCGGGCTCGGACAACCAGCCATTATTGTCCTTCTGGGCAAGCCAGAGCAGGGGGATAACCGCCGAGCGCTGCTTGTCGGCAGGATACTTCCCGCGCCAGAACGCAATCTTCTCTTCTGTCTCGGACCTGAAGGCAAAGCTGTCGCCGCCCGCTTCAAGATCAAACCGGCGCAAGGCCATCTATCGCTCCTTTGGCGCGGGCACGGTCACGCGCCCCGCCTCGTCAATTGGCCAGAACGGATTATAGGCGACTTCCCAGGCATTGCCTTCGGGGTCCGCGAAGTAGCCGGAATATCCGCCCCAGTAGGTCTTGTGCGGCGCCTTCGGAATGCGCACACCTGCCTTGCCGAGCCGGTCGAAGATTGCGTCGACCTCACCGGCAGAGCGTGCGTTGAACGCAATCGCAAAGCCCTTGAACTCACCCTTACGGTCATCGGCCAGGCCGGCATCGTTCGCCAGCTTGGTCTCGTCCCAGAGGCCCAGCGCCATGCCGCCTGCATTGAAGAACGCAACTTCGCCCTTCACGCCCCGGTCTTCAAACCCCAGAACATCCGTATAGAAACGGACCATGCCGGC
>CALGEF010000033.1 GCA_937881755.1 uncultured Acidobacteriota bacterium | reverse complement strand
CGATGCGTCTCCCATAATATCGCCATAAGCGAGCGCCACCGCTTCTGTCAGACCAAAGATCCGGTCGCTGAAGCGGCCTCGCCAGCTGGCGAGGCCGTCAGACAGGCGATCGGCACGTTCATCTGGCCTGATCTTGGCGATGCCGAACGCGATTTCCGCAATGGTGACCGTCGGCAGGGCGAGTTCTGAGTCATGCCGGACAAGCCAGGCGATAACCGCCGGGGAGGGAGACTTTCGCAATGTTTCCGAAACGACATTGGTATCGAGGAAGATCAAAGCTTGATCCCGGCATGATGGCGCCGCCCTTCGGCAATAACCGCCTCGAGGTCGATGTCCGTGCCATGATCATTCGGAAGCCGCGCGTAGAATGCCTGAGCCGACTCGCGGCCTGAATTCTGGACCTCATAGGCTTCGAGCGCTCGCTCGACGATGTCGGCAATGGATCGCCGCTCGCGCTGCGCGAGCCGGTGGGCAAGGTCGCGCGCCTTGGCACTTCGTACGGAAAGTTGCGGTTGAGCCATAATTGCCTCCATAGTCTGAGACTTTAGTACCCAGACGTTTTGCCATCAAGCCATCTTGTGCCATCTTGATGGCGCGATGATGCTTCGATGCTTGTTCACACTCCAGATTATGCAGGTGCACTAAAAGGAATCCTGCCAGAGCAGGAAAATCCCCGGGAAATCGCGGGTCTTGCCTCTTGAGGGCAAGGTTTTCCTCAAGCTCTGCACGGCAGACCCCGCGGCCTCCTTCATTCACATAGCGCGGGAACAAGGGCCATCAGGCGCTCGCGATCAACGCCGCCCATTGAAAGCGCGGTGATCGTGTCCCTGACCATGGCCGGTCAGTTACACCATGGGCAGGGACACGATCGGCCATGGCGCCCGCAACATGGCCATAGTCCGGCACTTCGCCATAAATCCGGTCCGGGTCATGAAAGACAAAAGTCCATCAAAGCGGGCAGCCTTCAGTGTCAATTGCCTCGAGCAGATCCTTGGACCACTCCCGCGTCAATCCGGATTCGCAGCCCTGCAGCCGGGAGGCTGTGGCTTGAAAGAACCTGTTAAGAGTGCTATTCCCCGTCCTGTTAAGGAGGCTTTTTATGGCTCATTACATTCTTGCTGCAACCACTGCCAGCGTGTCCGAACTGAAAAAGAACCCTATGGGGACCATCGCGGCTGGAGAAGGGTTCCCCGTTGCGATCCTTAACCGGAACGAGCCCGCCTTTTATTGTGTGCCTGCCAAAGCCTATGAGGCAATGCTCGACCGTCTTGAGGACCTGGAACTGAACGCCATCGCCGATGCCCGGGAAGGCCAGACCGTCCACAAGGTCGCGCTGGATGACCTATGAGCTCGCCTTTCTGGACGAGGCGCTGAAAGAGTGGCGCAGGCTGGACAACGCGACCCGCGAGCAGTTCAAGGCCAAGCTCGCCGAGCGCTTGCAGAACCCGAAAATACCCTCAGCGCGGCTGAATAGCGCCAAGGAGCGGTACAAGATCAAGCTGCGTAACGCAGGTTACCGCCTTGTGTATCAGGTGAAGGATCGTGAACTGCTGGTCGTGGTTGTTGCGGTCGGAAAACGCGAGCGCAACCAAGTCTATAAAGCTGCGGAACGTCGCAGGTCCGAGTGACGCCCATCATTGCGACCCTCTCGTCGGATGAGGTAGCAGACGACGTCTTGCCTCGCCCCCCCGCTGGGAGCGCCTGACAGCTTCATCGCGAACGGGGACGGCACTACCACGTTCACCGGGTTGATCTACAACAGTATCGATGGGTGCAACAGGTTGATGGCAGCCCGCACCCTGGCGATTGGTGAATGCGCTGACGGCGTATGCGCCCCGGCGCGCTTTGTGCCGGACGAGGAGGCAGCGCGCTTCGGACTAGGTGAGGCCGATTACTGAGATCCCGCTCCGGCCAGGGCAGGAATATCCCCGGGAAATCGCGGGTCTTGCCTCATGCGGGCGAGGTTTTCCTCAACCTCCAGAACCACCTTCTGGCACATTGCGATGCCCCGTATGGGAAGGAGGGTAACCACCCCATCTGCAATAAGGGGCGCCCGAATACGGGCATAGGCGGCATCACCCCGGTCATGGAACTGAAACCTGCCGATTGTAGTCCGCAAATCCGGCCGCGTAAAAATCGGACTGATTACCGGGGCGGCGCAGGTG
>CALGEF010000032.1 GCA_937881755.1 uncultured Acidobacteriota bacterium | reverse complement strand
CACTAGAAATAGACCCCGGCCCGGACATGCTAGAAGCAAAGCTGTGGGACAACCCCTGCCCTTTCACATTTCGGATCAACTATCTGGCGCTGCTCTACAACGCGACGCTCTATACATGGGTGCATGATACCTATGGGCTGAAGCGGCCTGAGTATGTTGTTTTGTACTCGCTGGCCCTGGCTGATGGCGGAAGCGCCCGAGATATCTCGCGCACCTCTGGCTTTCCCAAGAATACACTCAGCCGTGCGATCAAACGGCTCGAACTCATGGGCCTGATCGATGCGCGCGACAAAGCACCCGGCGGCAGCCGCACACAGGCGCTGCATTTATCCGAAAAGGGCTGGGCTCTGATCCACGAAACACGCCCTGCATTCGAAGCACAGGAACAGCGCATGTTGACGTCTCTCTCGGATGGAGAACGGCAAATGCTTTTTGAATTGCTGTCAAAGGTGGTCCTTGACGCCGAAAGCTGGGCGGACTCGCTTCCGCCGCAGGCGATGACCGGAAACATCAACCACAAAGAAGAGAAAGCGCAATGAAGGTCTCCAATATGAACTGGCCTGACATCGAGGCGGCTGCTGCCCGCGATCCACGGTGCATCCTGCCCATAGGCTCGACCGAGCAGCACGCGCAGCTTTCGCTCTGTGTTGACCTGATCCTGGCCGAGAAGGTCGCGGTCGATGCCGCCGAGCCTCTGAACATTCCCGTCTTTCCGGTCATACCCTACGGGCTTGCCCCTTACTTCAACGGATATCCCGGCACGATCTGCCTGAAGGTTGAGACGCTGTTGGCGGTGATGCGGGATGTGCTGGCCTCGCTGCGGCGCGCGGGCTTCCGGAAAATCCTCATCGTGAACGGACACGGCGGGAACAACCCTGTCGGCGCGCTGGCGCAGGAACTGATGTCCGAATATGGCGACACCTCCATCAAGTTTCACAACTGGTGGAACGCCCCCGCCACATGGGCCAAGATCCAGTCCATCGACCCGACCGGATCCCATGCCAACTGGATGGAAAACTTCCCGTGGACGCGTCTGGCCCATGCACCTGCCCCCGCAGGTGAAAAGGCTCCGGTCGACATGACGCTGATGAAAGCATCTGCGCCCGCACAAGTGCGCGCCATGCTGGGTGACGGGGCCTTTGGCGGCCTCTGGCAGCGCCCGGACGAAGACATGCTGGCGATCTGGGAAACCGGCGTGGCGGAAACGCGCGCCGCCCTGGAAGGACCCTGGGGCGAGATCGCGCATGACTGAGCCGGTCCTGATCTGGGGCGCGGGCGCCATCGGCGGCATCTTGGGCGCGTATTGGGCGCGGGCCGGCGTGCCGGTTCTCATGGTGGATATCGTGCCGGAACATGTCGCGGCCTGCACCACCGTCGGCCTGTCCATCGAAGGACCGGTCGAGGCATTCACCCAGGTCGTGCCCTGCGTCACGCCGGAACAGGTGACGGGCACCTACAGCCGGATCGTGCTGGCGGTAAAAGCACAAGCGACCGAAGGCGCCCTCGCCGCCCTCACGCAGCATCTGGCCAAGGACGGCTTCGTCCTGTCGGCGCAGAACGGTCTGAACGAACGGGTGATCGCGCATCATGTCGGCGCGGATCGCACCATGGGGGCTTTCGTGAACTACGGCGCAGACTGGATCGGACCGGGCCGCATCCTCTTCGGCAACCGCGGCGCGGTCGTGGTCGGGGAAATAGACGGCATTCTGCGCGACAGGACGCGCGACATGCACGAACTGCTGCAGATATTCGAACCAAACGCGGTTCTGACCGAAGATATCTGGGCCTATCTGTGGGGCAAGCTGGGCTATGGCGCGATGCTGTTCGCGACCGCCTTGACCTCGGACAGCATGACGGCCAACTTTGCCGACGCCGCGCGCGGTCCTGCACTGATGGGCCTCGCGCGCGAGGTCATGCGCACTGCAATCGCCGAGGGGGTGGCGCCCAAGCCCTTCAACGGGTTCGAACCAAGCGCATTCATGCCCGACGCAGGCGACGCAGCCGCATTGCAAAGCCTTGCGGGCCTTGCCGATTTCAATTCGAAAACCGCAAAGACACATACCGGCATCTACCGCGATCTGGCTGTGCGCAAACGCAAGACCGAGGTTGATCCCCAGGTCGGAACCGTGGCCGAGATCGCCGCAGGCCATGGCATCGACACGCCCCTTTTGCGCCGATTGGTGGAACTGATCCACGACATCGAGGACGGTCGCCGCGAGATGTCGCAGGACACGTTCCACGAACTCACCAAGGTGCTGAGATGACGGCGCGTATTGCACTTGTCACCGGCGTGGTCGGCGGGATCGGCGCGGCGATTGCCGCACGTCTGGCGGCGGACGGCGCCAAGGTCATCGTGAACGACCTACCAGGCGAGGCGCTGGAAGAGGCTGCCGGTCTGCTGGGACTACCGGCCGTAAGCGCTGATCTTGGGGATCCCGAATCGGTCAAGTCGCTCGCGCAACAGATCGGCGCCGATTACGGCACGCCGGATATTCTGGTCAATGCGGCGGGCGGCGTGCGCGGCCAGGTCGGGGCCCCGCTGGAAGCGGTGCAGCCCGACGCCTGGCACAGTATCTTCGCCATCAATGTCGACGCCACACTTTACCTGTCGCAGGCCCTTGTCCCCGCCATGAAGGCTGCAGGCTGGGGCCGGATTGTCACCATCAGCTCCGGGGCGGGACTACGCCCCAGCCTGACCGGCATTCACGCCTATACCGCCGCAAAACACGCTTTGGTCGGGCTGACTAAACAACTGAGCCTCGAGTTGGGCCAGCACGGCATCACAGTCAATTCCATCGCACCCGGCTTCATCCTGTCCAACCCGTCTTCGCGCCGCCAGTGGGGCTCCTATGGCGAGCAGGGGCAGGCGCAGTTGCTGGGGCGCATCCATACGCGCAGGCTGGGAACCCCGGAAGATATCGCTGCCGCCGCGGCCTTCCTCACCTCGGACGAGGCCGGCTGGATCACCGGCCAGATCCTCAGCGTTGACGGCGGCGTAACCTGAAAGAAAAGACCCGATGACCGACCCCGTGCTTGCCCATGCGCTCGACCGACAGCCACAGCTGATCGAAGATCTGAAAAGACTTGTAGCCTGTCCTTCCGTGGGGGCGGACCCCGCCATGGCACAAGGGATGGAAGACGCGCGCCAGCTTGTCGAGGCACGGCTGAACGCCATCGGGTTCCGCGACGTTCAACGCCTGACACCCGCGGATGGAGGTGGCCAGCCAGCCATCTTTGCACAACGGCTCGACGAATCGGGCAAACCGACCATTCTTGTTTATGCGCATTATGACGTGCAGCCTTCTGACCCTGTGGACAAATGGGACACCCCTCCTTTCGAAGCAGTCGAACGGGAGGGCAGGCTCTATGGTCGCGGTATTTCCGATGACAAGGGCCCCATGATGATCGCCCTCGACACGCTGGCAGCCTTTGTCGCGGTCGAAGGGCGGCTCCCAGTCAACGTCAAACTGCTGATCGAGGGCGAGGAAGAAACCAGCTCTCCATCCTTGCCGGGTATTCTGGAAACACATCGCGACCTGCTGGCCGCCGACGCGGTACTGTCCGCGGACGGCGCGCGCTGGCGTCCGGATCTGGTCGCGCTGAATGTCGGATCGCGCGGGAACACGGGGTTCGAGATGCGGGTGCAGACCGCCGGACGAGATCTGCACTCGGGGCGCTACGGCGGGATTGTTGCCAATCCCCTGCATGTTCTGGCCTCGCTTGTCGCCAGCCTGCATGATGCACAAGGGGCCATCCGGGCCTCCGGCTTCTACGATGGCGTCGCAGACCCCACACCGACGGAACGCGCCGAGATCGCGGCCATTCCCTATGACGAAGACGATACCTTTGCCGCGATCGCAGCCAAGCCGCATGGCGAGGCTGGCTATTCCACGTTGGAGCGGCTCTGGATGCGGCCCACGCTGGACGTCAACGGCCTGTGGGGCGGCTATACCGGCGTCGGGTCCAAGA
>CALGEF010000031.1 GCA_937881755.1 uncultured Acidobacteriota bacterium | reverse complement strand
CGACAAGAACACGAAAGTCCTGACGCAGGGTATGACCGGCAATACCGGCTCGTTTCATACCAGTCAGGCGCTTGAATACTACGGCACGCAGATGGTCGGCGGCATCCACCCCAAGAAGGGCGGTGAGATGTGGACGGCGGCGAACGGCACGCAACTGCCGATCTTCACGAGCGTCGCCGAAGGCAAGGCCAAGACCGGCGCAACCGCGTCTGTGGTCTACGTTCCGCCAGCAGGTGCAGCGGCGGCCATCGAGGAAGCGATCGACGCAGAAATCCCGCTGATTGTCTGCATCACCGAAGGCGTGCCCGTCATGGACATGGTCCGCGTCAAGGCAAAGCTGATGAAATCGAAATCGCGCCTTATCGGGCCGAACTGTCCCGGCATCATCACCGCCAACGAGTGTAAGATCGGCATCATGCCGGGCTCTATCTTCAGGAAGGGCTCGGTCGGCATCGTCTCGCGCTCCGGCACGCTGACCTATGAAGCCGTGTTCCAGACCACCAATGCCGGCCTCGGCCAGACCACGGCTGTCGGCATCGGCGGCGACCCGGTTAAGGGCACCGAGTTCATCGACATGCTCGAGATGTTCCTCGCCGATGACGAGACCAAATCGATCATCATGATCGGCGAGATCGGCGGTTCTGCCGAAGAGGAAGCCGCGCAGTTCCTGATCGACGAGGCCAGGCGTGGCCGCAGGAAACCGATGGCGGGCTTCATCGCAGGCCGCACGGCGCCGAAGGGCCGCACGATGGGCCATGCTGGCGCGATCGTCTCTGGCGGGAAGGGCGATGCAGAGTCAAAGATTGCAGCAATGGAAGCTGCGGGAATCCGTGTAAGCCCAAGCCCGGCGCGTCTTGGTACCACGCTGGTCGAAGTGTTAAAGGGTTAGAACTACCCTCGTCGTTTGGCCTGCCGCCGTGATTGCCTGAAGGCGATGCGGCGGCGGGCGGGGCTCTGCACCCCGTAACCTGCAGGCGGCATCATCCGCCCCCATATGCTTGCCGGGGGCGGCAGCTCTGGAAGGATGAATCTGAAATGGCAGACGATGGCAGCCCGGTGAACGGCCCGCGCAGCTCCGGCAACACCGCGATGCTGGAGACCGCGTTCCTCTACGGGGGCTCGGCGCTCTGGATCGAACAGATGCAGGCGGCCTATTCGAAGGATCCCTCGTCGGTGCCGGAAAGCTGGCGCGCCTTCTTTGCCGAACTCGGCGATGACGCGGCCAGCGCCACCACGAATGCCAGGGGTGCCAGCTGGAAACGCGAAGGCTGGCCGCAGGCCAAATCCGGCGACGATGTTGCCGCATTTGACGGCAACTGGGCTGCTCTGGAGCCGAAGCTCGAGAAGAAGATCAAGGCCGTCAATCCGGCGGCTGCGCCGGCCGACATTTCGCAATCGGTGACGGACTCCATCCGCGCGATCATGATGATCCGCGCCTACCGTATCCGCGGGCACTTGGCCGCCCAGCTTGATCCGCTGCGCCTGTCGAACTTCGGCGAACAGCCCGAACTCGACCCCGCGACTTACGGCTTCAAGCCGGAAGACCGCGACCGTGAGATTTTCATCGACAATGTGCTCGGCCTTGAGCGCGCCACCGTCAACCAGATGCTGGAGATCCTGAAGCGCACCTATTGCTCGACGCTCGGCATCGAGTTCATGCATATTTCCGATCCCGCCGAGAAAGCCTGGCTGCAGGAACGGATCGAAGGCCCGGACAAGGGCGTCGCGTTCACCCGCGAAGGCAAGTTCGCGATCCTGCGCAAGCTGATCGAAGCGGAAACCTTCGAGCGCTTCCTGCACAAGCGCTTCCCGGGCACCAAACGCTTCGGTCTCGATGGCGGCGAAGCCGCCGTGCCGGCGCTGGAGCAGATCATCAAGCGCGGCGGCGCGCTTGGCGTCAACGAGATCGTCGTCGGCATGCCGCACCGCGGCCGCCTCAACATGCTCGCCGCCGTGATGGGCAAGGGCTATGACAAGATTTTCCACGAGTTCCAGGGCGGCTCCACGCAGGGTGCCGGCACGTTCGGATCGGGCGATGTGAAATACCACCTCGGCGCCTCGTCGGACCGCGAGTTTGACGGCAACACGGTCCACCTCACCATGAGCGCCAACCCCTCGCACCTTGAAGCTGTGAACCCGGTCGTGCTCGGCCGCACGCGCGCCAAGCAGTTCACGGAATCGCGCGAGAAGGGCAAGCTCGACCGGACGGCGAAGATGCCCTTGCTGCTGCACGGCGATGCGGCCTTCGCGGGGCAGGGCGTCGTTGCTGAATGCTTCGCCCTCTCGGGCCTGCAGGGTTACCGCACCGGCGGCACGGTCCACTTCATCGTCAACAACCAGATCGGCTTCACCACGAGCCCTATGTATTCGCGCTCCTCGCCCTATCCGTCGGATGTGGCACTCGCTGTCCAGGCGCCGATCTTCCACGTCAACGGGGATGATCCGGAAGCCGTCGTCTATGCCGCAAAGGTTGCGACCGAGTACCGTCAGAAGTTCTCGAAGGACGTGGTCATCGACATGTTCTGCTATCGCCGCTTCGGTCACAACGAAGGCGACGATCCGACGATGACCCAACCGGTCATGTACAAGGTGATCAAGGACCTTCCGTCGACCCGCGAGATCTATGGCAGGCGCCTCGTCGCCGAAGGCCTTCTGACGGCCGAACAGGTCGAGGCTCAGGTCAAGGAGTTCGAGGAGTTCCTCGAGAAGGCTTTCACTGCCGCCAAGGACCTGAAGACCAACAAGGCCGACTGGCTGGAAGGCCACTGGTCCGGATTTAGCCTGCCGATCGATGACGACCGGCGCGGCAGGACGGGCGTCGCGAAAGCCAGGCTCAGGGAACTCGGCGCGGCGATTACCCGCGTGCCGGACGGCGTTGATATCCACAAGACCGTCGAGCGCGTGCTTGCGCGCCGCCGCGAAAGCTACGAGACCGGCAAGGAAATCGACTGGGGCGGCGCGGAGCATCTCGCGTTTGCCAGCCTGCTCGACGAAGGCTTCCCGGTGCGCCTGTCCGGCCAGGATGTCGGCCGCGGCACTTTCGTGCAGCGCCACAGCCACATGGTCGACCAGACGACCGGCGAGCGCCACACGCCGCTGAACAACATCCGCGCAGACCAGGCGCCCTACGAGGTGATCGACTCGCTCCTCTCCGAGGAAGCAGTGCTCGGTTACGAGTATGGCTACTCGCTCGCCGACCCCAATACGCTGACCCTGTGGGAGGCCCAGTTCGGGGACTTCTGCAACGGCGCGCAAGTCTATTTCGATCAGTTCATCTCGAGCGCCGAGCGTAAATGGCTGCGCATGTCGGGCCTCGTGATGCTGTTGCCGCATGGCTATGAAGGTCAGGGCCCGGAGCACTCCTCGGCTCGCCTTGAGCGCTTCCTGCAGATGTGCGCGGAAGACAACATGCAGGTCTGCAACCTGACGACGCCGTCGAACTATTTCCACGCCCTGCGCCGCCAGATCCACCGCGAATTCCGCAAGCCGCTGGTAATCATGACGCCGAAATCGCTGCTGCGCCACAA
Source organism: uncultured Acidobacteriota bacterium (assembly GCA_937881755.1). GTDB lineage: Bacteria > Pseudomonadota > Alphaproteobacteria > Caulobacterales > Hyphomonadaceae > Hyphomonas. The sequence continues at coordinate 5,939 of CALGEF010000031.1, read as the reverse complement.
GCTGGCCACCTCGACCATCGACGACATGAATGCCAAGTCGACTTTCCATCGTATCCTCTGGGACGATGCCGAGACGCCCGGCCGCGAAGGCAAGGTGAAACTTGTCGCCGACAAGAAGATCCGGCGGGTCGTACTGTGCTCGGGCAAGGTCTATTATGATCTCTTCGAGGCGCGCGAAGCGGCGGGTACGGACGATGTCTACCTGCTGCGCGTCGAACAGTTCTATCCGGTGCCGCGCAAGTCGCTGATCACCGAGCTGAAACGCTTCACCCAGGCCGAGATCGTCTGGTGCCAGGAAGAGCCACGCAACATGGGCGGCTGGACCTTCATCCGTGACGAGATAGAATGGTGCGCCGCGCAGGCCGGCTATGCCGAGCCGCGCCCGAAATATTCGGGGCGCCCGCCCAGCGCCGCCACCGCCACAGGCCTTCTCTCCAAGCACCAGGCCGAGCAGGCCTCTCTCATCAAGATCGCGCTGTCGCCTGATCCGGTAGACGACCGCAACGCCGCGTCCTGACCTTCCTCCAGCAATCCCTTCGGACTACGCCCATGACAGATATTGTTGTACCCACACTCGGTGAAAGCGTAACGGAAGCCACCGTCGGCCGCTGGCTGAAGGCCAGGGGCGATGCGGTGAAGAAGGACGACGTGCTGGTCGAACTGGAGACCGACAAGGTGTCGGTCGAAGTCTCTGCCAGCGAGGATGGTGTCTTGTCCGATATCTCGGTGCCGGAAGGTGAAACGGTCGGCATCGGGGCCCTCCTTGGACGGATCAGCGGACCAGGGGCTGCCTCGGCAAAGCCCGCACCTGCTGCCAGGCCCGCCGCGGGCCCGGCCCCTGCGCCGGCACCGGCAGCGCCCGCACCGGTGGCCGCTGGCGGCGTGACAGATGTGAAGGTCCCCGTGATGGGCGAGAGCGTCGCCGAAGGTACGATCGCCTCGTTCAGCAAGAAAGTCGGCGACAAGGTCAGGAAGGACGAGACCATCGCCGAGATCGAAACCGACAAGGTGGCGCTTGAAGTTCCTTCCCCCGCCGACGGCGTGATCGTCGAGCTGCTGGTCGCGCCAGGTGCCAGCGTGGCGCCGGGCTCGGTGATTGCGCGCATCGGTGCCTCGATGCCGTCTGAGGCCAAGGTGGCCGCCGAAGCCGCGCCTGCGAAAACCATATCGGCGCCTGCGGCCACGGGCGCGGGCGAGCGCCCGGTCGCCCCGTCTGTGCGCCGCATCGCTGCCGAGGCCAATGTCGCCGCCGCCAGCATACCGGGCTCCGGCCGTGATGGCCGCGCCACCAAAGCTGACGCCCTTGCCTATGTGAACCAGCCGAAAGTCCCCGCCATGCCTGATACTGAGGTCCGTCCACCCCGCGAAACCGGTCCGCGCGAAGAACGAGTACGGATGACCCGCCTGCGCCAGACCATCGCCCGCCGCCTGAAAGAGGCCCAGGACACGGCTGCGATGCTGACGACGTTCAACGATGTCGACATGTCCGCCATAATGGACCTGCGCAAGAGGCATCAGGATGCCTTCGTGGCCCGCCACGGCATCAAGCTCGGCTTCATGAGCTTCTTCGTGAAGGCGGTGACCAGCGCGCTGAAAGACGTGCCTGCCGTCAACGCCGAGATCGACGGCCAGGACGTCATCTACAAGAACTATTACGACATCGGCGTCGCCGTCGGCACTGACAAGGGGCTCGTCGTCCCGGTTGTTCGGGGTACGGATGAAATGTCCCTCGCCGACATCGAGAAAGCCATCGCCGCGCTCGGTAAGAAGGCGCGGGACGGTCAGCTGACCATCGGCGACCTGCAGGGCGGCACGTTCACGATCTCGAACGGCGGCATCTACGGCTCGCTGATGTCTACGCCGATCCTCAACCCACCCCAGTCCGGCGTCCTCGGCATGCACCGGATCGAGGACCGCCCGATCGTCCGCAATGGCCAGATCGTCATCAAGCCGATGATGTACCTCGCCCTCAGCTACGACCACCGCATCGTCGACGGCAAGGAAGCCGTCACCTTCCTGGTCCGCGTCAAGGACGCGCTGGAAGACCCGGAACGGATGCTGCTGGAAGTCTAGGGACCATTATTTCCGGAGGGAGCGGCGCCGAAGGGTCACTTCAGAGCAGCTCCCTCTTGTATTTTCCGCGGAACGCCAGACCTTAGGCGCCGGATTGATCAACGCGGGAGAAGCAAGATGACCGACAAGGAATACGTACCGCCCAAGGTCTGGACCTGGAACAGGGAAAGCGCCGGTCGCTTCGCGGCCATCAACCGCCCCATTGCCGGCGCGACCCATGACAAGGACCTGCCGGTCGGCAAGCATCCGCTGCAGCTCTATTCGCTGGGAACGCCCAATGGCGTGAAGGTCACGATCCTGCTCGAGGAGCTTCTCGCCAGGGGCCATGCCGGCGCCGAGTATGATGCCTGGCTGATCAACATCATGGACGGCACGCAGTTCTCCTCCGGCTTTGTCTCCGCGAACCCGAATTCCAAGATCCCGGCGCTGATTGACCATTCGGTCAGCCCGGCGCAGCGCGTCTTTGAGTCCGCCTCGATCCTGATGTATCTCGCCGAGAAGTTCGACGAATTCCTGCCCAAGGATCCGCGCAAGCGCACCGAGGCGATCTCCTGGCTCTTCTGGCAGATGGGCTCCGCCCCGCTGCTCGGCGGCGGCTTCGGCCACTTCTACGCCTACGCGCCGGTCAAGATCGAATACGCGATCGACCGCTACGCGATGGAAGTGAAACGCCAGCTCGACGTGCTCGACCGCCACCTCGCCGAGAATGAGTACATGGCCGGCGACGAATACTCGATCGCCGACATGGCGATCTGGCCCTGGTATGGCGCCGTCGTGCTCGGCGTCGTCTACAATGCGGGTGAGTTCCTCTCGGTCCACGAATACAAGAACGTCCTTCGCTGGACCAAGCAGATCGGCGAACGCCCTGCGGTGAAGCACGGCCGGATGGTCAACTCGACCACGGGCAAGCCCGAGAACCAGCTGCGCGAACGCCACGATGCCAGCGATTTCGAGACGAAAACGCAGGACAAGCTTGAAGCACAGTCAGGATCCTGACCCTGTTCGGCTTGTTCAATAAGAAAGTGCCCGCCTTTGATTTGGCGGAAGGTAATGCCTTTGTTTCGAAGGGCCTGACGCTTCTGCAAGCTGGCAACGGCGCTGCCCTTGGCAGGCTCTATGCCGGTCTGCCCCCGGCTGACCGTGTGCATTTGCTCGATGGCATCGGTCTTCTGGGCGATATTGGAGCCGCTGTGCCGGCGAGGGCCGGCCACCCGTCACTGGCCGCCATTGAGGGCGGCTTGCGATATGTCTGGGCACACCGCCTGCGCGGCTTCGCGACGGCCGACCAGACGAGCGACGCCCAGGCCCTCAATATGTACGACATGGCGCACGAGGCACACGCGGCGCTGGACGAGGCGGCACGCCTCACGCCGCAGGACAGCGCGGTGCATGCCTTCCGCATACGTGCAGAAATGCTCGCTTGCGGCGTTGAAGGCGGCGCCGAGGCGGCTTTTCGCGATCTGGACGCGGCCGGCGAACCCAATGTCCTCGCAGGCCTCGCCCGCCTGAACTATCTGGCGCCGAAATGGCATGGCAGCGTGGACGAGATGCACGCCTTTGCCGATGCCGCGATCGCGCGGGCACCGAACGCAGCCTTCCTCGCCCTGAAGGCGCGGGCCTGCATCGAGGAATGGCTCTACGAAAGCGGCATGAACGAGGCGCCGGGGGCCGCCGCGGCGTTCAAGGCAAGATCGGCCACACCGGCTTTCCGGCAATCGCTGGCCGATCTCGACGACCGCTTCCTCGATCTCCTGGAAACCGGCCCCGCACTCTCCGCCGCCGAAGCCCATTTTGCCCGCAACCAGTTCGCCGTCCTGTTTGTCGCGTTTCTTGACCGTCCGCGTCTGAAGCACCACCTGACCGGCCTTGGGGTGCCCGCGGCCGTTCCGTGGGGCTACTTCGCCGGGGGTAATGTGGCGCGATTTCTGGCGAAGCTGCATAAGGAACTGGGCCTCCCGAAGCGGTAGGCCTGCGCTCCGGAGACGCGCCCTGTCCCTTGCGCGGGGCGCGCCGCCTGTATAACCCGGCAGAACGGCAAAAGAGGCGGCAGCCCCATGACGACCTATACCAGCGACGATCGCCGCCACACGGCCGAGACCGCCGCATCAATGACCGATGTGCGCTACGAGATCGACCGGATTGACCGGCTGCTGGTCGAGATCATTGCCGAGCGCCAGTCCTTCATGGACGCCGCTGCGCGCATCAAGGGCGACCGGAACATCGTGCACGACCGTGGCCGGATTGAGGATGTGGTCGCCAAGGTGAAGGCCGAATGCCCGAAGCATGGCCTGTCGCCGGCGATTGCCGAGCCGGTCTGGCGCACGATGATCGATCGCTGCATCGCCTATGAATTTGCGAGCTATGACGCGCTGCGCTTGCCCGCCAAGGTCAAGTCGTAGGCCGCCCGGGCGGCCGCTTCCAGGGCTTCGCCGAGCGCGTCCTTGACGTCTCCCAGCAGGACCGACGCATGGCCTGTGCTTGGCGCGGCTTCGCTGCGGCCCGCCTTTTCGGCGCGCTCGCAGGCGGCCGCGAGTTTCAGCGCGCCGATGCCGAGGCTGGCGCCTTTCAGCGTATGCGCGGCGTCGGACCATTCGCGCGCGTCCAGCCGCGGATCGAGCAGGCGCGACCAGAGCTGCGCCTGGTGCTGGAAGATCCCGATCACTTCGACGGCAAGATCATGGTCGCCGCCGGTCATGGCCGAGAGGTGGTCAAGGTCCATCACCGGGAGGGAAGGGCGCGGGTCGGTCATCCGGGGGTCTCCTGTGCCCCCAAAGCGTGGACGAGGGCCATTAGCATCCTGTTAACGACGCGAACCGCGCAAAATATTCACGTTTTATCGATTGTCGAAAAACATCAATTCTGATATTTTGATAATCGGGGCTGGTCTGTGAGACTCATCTGACTGACCCGCCCGAACACTGGCCACTCACTGGGGACTGAGCGATGACCGACCTGCTCATCTTTATCCGCAACCTGGTGCTCGCCACCATCCTCGCCTGGCTCGGCATCGAATTTGCGCCGAGCACGCCCGACCGGGACGACAAGCCGGCCGAGAAGTCGTCCGTTCTCGCGCGCCTCGGCTGAGAAAACCTGCAAAGCCTTAACCTGCCTGCGTGCATTCTGCCCTCGCAGCCGCACGCGAGGCGAGTTATACAGTGGACATGACAGAAGCTTCCTCTGTGCGCCCTTCGGGCCGGGACGACCTTGCACGTCACCAGGCCTCTCAGAATTTTGAGATGGCACAGCATGGTGGCGGGTGGATGCTGGCTGCCGCCTTTGCCGTGGCGGCGCTCTGGACTGTTGGTGTCCTCCTCGGCTTTTTCGGCCTTGGCGGCATGGCGCTGGCCGAGCAGATCTCGCCCATGCTGCTCACCGCCGGCGGCATCGCCGCGTTCATTCCGGCCTTCCTGATTATCATGGCCGGCTTCATGGGCCGCTCGACCCGGCGCGCCGCAGCCGCCAACGCGCTGGTGCTGGAAGCGACCTCGCGACTGATGATGCCGGCGCGGGAAGCGGGCACCGAAGGCATCGCCTTTGCCGAGCAGATGAAACAAGCCGCTGCTGAAGTGGACCTCGCCATGGCGCATGCGCTGACAGCGATGAAGGCGATGGCCGGCGAAATCGGCGACGAGCGCCAGCGCCTGGAATCGGTCTCCTACGCAACGTCCGACAATGCGCGCGATCTCGCCACCCGGCTGGCTGCGGAGCGCCAGGCGCTTGAGGCGCTCGCGCGCGAACTGCGCAGCCAGATCAGCACGATGAGCGAGGCGATCCCGCGCCAGGCCCAGATGATGATCTCTGCTGCGCGCCAGGCGAGCGACGAGGTTGGCCGCGCCGATACAGCGCTCGAGAACCGGCTCGGCTCG
>CALGEF010000030.1 GCA_937881755.1 uncultured Acidobacteriota bacterium | reverse complement strand
CGATGCGGGCGCGGTCGGCGGCGGTGCGCACGATGAGGACGTGGCGTTCGGTGGCGCCGCGCTTCCACCAGGCTTCCCACCAGCGCTCGTGGCCGTAGAGGCGCGAGCGGAAGTCGGTCGCCTTGCCAATATAGAGCGGCGAGAGGAAGAAGCCGAAACGGCGGCGCACGAAGATGTAGATACCGCTGCCTTCGGGGATGCCCTTGCGGGTCAGCGTGATCTTGAAGCGGTAGCGCTGGCCGGTCTCGCCGCGCCAGACATGCCAGCCGAAAATGAACCAGTCGAAGAGAAACATGTCACCCACCGCGTCTTGCCCGCGACATTGCCGGGCGCGGGGAGAATCGGCGAAATCCGGTTAAGGGCGCATTAACCGGAGGCTGACGCCATCATGTGGACGTAGACTTCGTTGAGGGTGATCTTGCCATCCTGAACGAGGCAGAGATCGAAGCCGCGCATGGAGGCGTCGGCGCCGGTCCCGCCGATGGCGCAGTACCAGCGACCGCAGAAGCCGCCGGGGATCGGCCAGGTCTCGTCTGGCGTGTAGAGCATCTTCGGGGAGGAGGCGAAGAGGCCCTCGAGATAGGGGCGCAGCTGGGCGTGGCCGGTGAGGCCGGCGGCGGTCTGGGCGTCCTTGTAGACCGTATCGGCCGAGTAGAAACTGAGGAGCTTCTCCACATCCTTCGCGCTCCAGGCGGCGAGCCAGGCGGCGTTGAAGGTTTCGATATCGACGCTCATGCGGGGGCGAGCCCCAGGACGCGGGCGCGGTGGGCCTCGGTGAAGATTTCGGCGGGCGCGGCTTCGGGGCCAGCCATGATGGCGACGCCGTGCATTCCGAGGGTCGGATCGGCCGCCTTGCGTTCATGGTACTGGCGGCGGCGTTCGCGGGCGGCCTCACCGAATTCCATGTCGAGTGAGGCCTGCAGCTGCCCGGCGAAACGCAGGCGGCGCATGCGTTCGGCGCGTTCTTCCGCATACGGAGCGAAGTTCGGAGCCTGGCCTGCGGGGGTTTCCTTCAGGATGTCGGAGACCATGCGCACGTCGCGGTAGGTGATCGAGAGACCGAGGCCGTTGATCGGGTCGTTCCAGCCGGCGGCGTCGCCGATGAGGACGCAGCCTTCGCTGAAGGGTTCATCGGTCCAGCTGTCATTGTTGAAATAGGAGAAGAGCGGGCCGGCGGGCGTGCCTTCGGCGAGGGCGGCGTTTTGCGGGGCGCATGTCATGCGGAAGGCTTCGAGGAAGCGCCTGGCGCCGTCTTCGCCGTGGAAGCGGCCCTTCTCCTCGAGGGCATAGCCGCCATAAACGCGCACGCGGCCATTACCCTGCGGGAACGTGAGGAAGCCAAAATCGCCTTCGGTGCCGATGGTCTGGCGTCTGGGATCGAGGTCCCTGACATTCTCGACGAGCAGGCCGGCGAACCAGTGGTGGGGTTTGTCCTGGTGCAGAGGGATGGCGGCAGCGGCGCGCACCTCGGACTGGCGGCCTTCGGCGCCGACGACGATGTGGGCCTGGACGGTTTTCGTCTCGCCATCGTGGAAGAAGGTGACCGATGGCGCGTTCCCGAGCGTGATGATATCGATCGTCACAGGACGGAGGGTTTCTGCGCCGGCGGCGGCTGCGGCGTCGTAAAGTGTCTGGCAATGAAGCGGATGGCCGAGGCAGAGCGGGCCGGGCACATCGGCGGCGAAGACGCCGAGGGGAAGCGGAGCGGCTTCGCACATCGCGGGCGCGAGGCTTTCGTCATAGGTGACATGGTCGGTGATGTGATGGCCGCCGGCCGACATCAGGAGGTCGTAGAGGCCGAGGCGCCTGGTTTCGGTGACGCCCCAGGGGGCGATCCATTCGCCGCGCACGCGGTCTTCGTAGTGTTCGGATTTCTCGAGAAGCAGAACCTTGCGTCCGGCGCGGGCCATGACAATGGCGAGGGCGCTGCCGCCAATCCCGCCGCCAACGATGATCAGATCGTAAGTCATGGGCTTAGTCCTCCGGGCGGCGTCTGATGCGCCGTCTACGGTTACAGTGCTCCCGGCAGAGAAGCTTGGCAAACCCTGACGTTGGGGCCGTGTCGCCGCGAGAATCCGTTTTCGAGTTCAGTCACAGGTGCCGGCGAATGGGGGGTAGCGGATTGCCTTATGGAACCGGAACAGTGATCTCGGCAAACTTATCCATCCGTCTCATGTCGCGGAAAACCCCGGTCGCGTCTTCGGGTGGCACTTGATCGACCTTCGTCCGCAACGTGAAGGCGACGGTGAATTGGTTATCTTCAAGCTTGGCCTCGCGCAGGTAGCTGAAGGCTGCATTGTCGATCCTGCGCGTAATGAAGGTTTCTGGGTCGAAAAGCGCCCTGGATGTGCCGGGCGGGAGGGTAACCTTGTAGATGGTCTGTTCGTGGCGTCCTCCGAAAATGGCGAGCGGCAGGGTGCGTTTTCGCGTGACGAACGGCAGCGCGACGCCGAAGCTGTTCGGCCCGTGCAAGGTGAGCTCCATGCCGGGTTTCGACTCTTCAATCGGTGGCTGGTAGGGATTCGCGAAAGACAGCATGACTTCCAGCGCCGACGAGTTAAGCGTGCGGTCATCCCGCCAGATTGGGTTGAGCATCATTTCGGCCGGTCCGAACTGCGTTTCGAAACCCGCCAGCCATTGCTGGACCACCGAGGTGGGGTTCGACTGCGCCATCAACTGGCGATAGGTATCGGCGCCTCCCAACTGGGTCGTAACGCTCAGACCAGCCATCGCCGGCATTTCGGCGCCCTGACTTGCGTCGATCGTGTAGACCAAACGCTTGTCGGGTTCGTCCGGTGTTTGCCGCGTCATTACGGTCAGCCCTTGTGTGGTCTTACTCAAAATTAGCGCAGCATTGAATGAAGGCTGGGTCATGTTGGCAAACCCGCCGCCTTGAAGCGAGCGGGTGCCGTCCACCCAAATGCTGCGACCGCCCTGACGGATTTGAGCAATTGCGTGATTGAAGGCGTACATGGAGGGCAGGTTGGTGCCGAGGGCTGCGCCGCGCGATGTGTGCACGAGGGCAACGTCCGCTTCGGCGCCAAGGGCGCGAGCGATGACCGCCAGCAGCAGGGACTTGTCCTTGCAGTCGCCGAAACGGGTCCGCAGGATTTCGTCCGGATCGCGAGGAACCCAGCCGCCGATGCCGAGCGTGATCGCATGATAGCGGATCTCATCCTGAATGAACCGGATTGCCGCCGTCATCTGCGCGTCAAAGCCTTCATGATCGCGCTTGATCTGGTCAATCAAGGCAAGCGTTTCGGGGCCGGGCATCTTGTTCTCAAAGCCGGGACGAACCAGCGCCGCGACGTCGGCCCAACTTTCAAAACTTGAAAGTTTCACTGATCCGAGATTGCTCATGCCGCCGGGTGCACCGGTCTCCTGCCGCGTCATGCCAATGGGCGCAGGTCCGAAGGAGAGGCTGCGCCATCCGCCGGCGTCCTTCGACTCTTTGACGTCAGGGTGCGGGCGGACGCTGACTTGTTCGGACTCGGGCCAGCTGACGCGGAAGTGCACACGCTCGGAGGCTCTTGATTGCTCCACCCGAAGCGTAGCGCTGAACCGGCCTTTGGCGACCGGGTTCGCGCTGACATAACTGTAGGTGTAATCGACAATGTCGCCGACGCGGACATCGTCGAGCCTGACATAAAGCGTTTCTCGGCCATCATAAATGCCTTGAGCGAGGCGGGTCTCCTGCCGGAGGATTTCGATGAAAGCGTCGGAGAGGGCGTCGATCCGCTCATTGCCGCGATGGATGAAGATGCTGTGGAGCCGGTAGCTTTCGAATGTCGGATCATAGGTCCGCCGGAAACTTGAATTGGCGGCAAGCGCCGAACCGCTGGTGATCTGGGTAACGAATCTCAGGTAGGTCGTCTGCGTGCCGCTCTCGCTGCGGGTCTGCTCATCCGACAGCAGTTTGATCTCGCCGCCAGAGGCTGCGAACC
>CALGEF010000029.1 GCA_937881755.1 uncultured Acidobacteriota bacterium | reverse complement strand
TGTTTACACCGAGACAGCCGAGGCGCCCGAGATCTTCCGTACTGGCTTGGCTGGCGTGACTCTGCTTCTGGCAGCAGGCCCTTTTCGCGCGGCCACCGCGCCCAAGGCTAACGTGGTGATCCTAGAACGTACGCGGGCCGGCCGGTTACTCCTTGAGGAGATTGCCTCATGCCTTGCCACCAATCCGGTTCCCATCATCATATTCGTGGCCTGCGATACGGAAGGAATTGCACGCGAAGCGATACGGATTGGCGCCAGCGCCTTTGTCGTCGATGGGTGCAGTCCTTCGCGGATCCGCTCGGTTCTGGATGTCGCGATGGAACGCTTTTCGCTCTACCGAGCGCTCCAGGACGAACTCAAAAAAACACAAGACGACCTGCAGGCCCGCAAGCTTGTCGAAAAGGCGAAGGGCGTTTTGATGTCGCGCCGTAACCTCACAGAAGAAGAAGCCTACAGAACCCTGCGTACGCTCGCAATGAAGCAGGGCAAGTCGATAAAGGACATCGCCGAAACGCTCCTAGCGATCTCAGATCTGTTGTCTTGAAGACACCGTTTCGTCTATGTCGAGAGACGGGCTGATGCCTGTTTGCTCATCTGAAGTGCTGCTGTGCATCATTTTCATGCGCCGAACCTTCTAAGCCACACATTTTACGCAAAAAGAATGGCGCCTCGGCGTCAGACCAATTCAGCGTGGCGTAGAAGTTCAAAGACGAACATCGGACTGGGCGCACAATGAAGGGCGCCCCTGGATTGGCCCTCGCGTTCAATCCGTCAGCCCAAAGACGGGTCCTTCCCGACAGATCTGCCCATGCGCAACACCGCGCTGCGCGACAGCTCTACGGGTTCACCCCGCAATACCAATTGCGGACGCTTCGTCAACAGGCCTCGTCAAGCCGAGGCCTTCCAGGGGATACATCATGCGCACTTCGCCGCGCCTTCTCTTCCTATCATCGGCCATGGCTGCCGCGACTTTTGCTCAGTATGCGGTCGCTCAGACTGAAGCTGCAGCAGCAGATGCTGTCTCGGTCCAAGAAACAATCACAGTTACCGGCGCGCGCGGTAAACCGCGCAGCGTTGTTGACTCTCCAGTACCGATCGATGTTTTCGATGAAGCCGCGATCGACGACGTCTCCTTCGTCGACACGCAAGATGTGCTTCGCGTGCTCGTTCCATCCTATACGGTTTCGCGCCAGCCAATCTCGGACGGCGCAACTTTCATCCGCCCGGCTGCGCTACGCGGGCTCGCGTCCGACAAGACACTTGTGCTTGTCAATTCTAAGCGGCGACACAGGGCAGCTCTTGTTGGGATCGGCGGGTCTGGAACGCAGGGGCCCGACGTGGCGACCATACCGGCAAGTGCCATTAAATCGATTGAAGTGCTGCGCGACGGAGCCGGCGCCCAATACGGTTCGGATGCGATCGCGGGCGTGATCAACTTCATCCTGAAGGACGCGCCTGAAGGCGGTGAAATGGCTTTCCAGGCCGGCACTTATTATGAGGGTGACGGCGAGGACCTTGTCGCCTCCGCCAATCTTGGCCTAGGTCTCGGGCAGTCTGGATTCATCAACTTCAGCGTAGAAACCAGTTCGGCCCAGGGCACAAACCGCGGCCAGCAATGGGAAAGCGGTCAAAGTGCTTTCGACGTGGCCGGTTACGTTGCCGCCAATCCAGACGTGCGCTACCTTTTCGGCCCTGGCGGCGACTTCGATACCTCCAACGTACAGCTCTGGGGCCAGCCTGAGACGAGCGCCTTCCGCAGCTTTGTCAACGCTGGCTACTCACTCGGCAACGGCATCGATCTTTATGCGTTTGCAAACTATTCCGTCTCAGAAGCAGACGGCGACTTCAACTATCGTTTCCCGACGAACTCTGTGAATGCACCCTTCATCAGGTTGCAAGATGGCTCGACTTTCCGCTTCAGTCAGCGGTTCCCGGCAGGATTTACGCCCCGCTTCTTCGGCAACGTAATCGATTACTCCGTTGTCGGCGGATTGAAGGGTCAGTTCAGTCCCGAATTCTCTTACGATGTGTCAGCCCGGTATGGCCGCAACGAAATCAAGTATAAGCTCAACGAGACAATCAACCCATCGCTTGGCGATGCATCCCCGGAAGAATTCTTTCCCGGTGATCTTATTGCCGACGAGCTTTCGCTGAACGCGGACTTCGTCTATGACTTTGCTGTTCCAGCCTTCGCCTCTCCGCTGAGCTTTGCCTTCGGCGCGCAGTTCATGGATGAAGGCTACGAAACGGTGACGGGCGATGAGGCTTCCTATATTGCCGGTCCTTTCGCATTTCGCGATCCGTTTGACTTTTGCGATGGAACGCTCCCGACTGCTGCTGGCGCAGCCGTAATTGCCAACGGTTCCTCACTTAACTGCGCAAATCCTGCTGATCCCGTCTACAGGGTCAACGGGGTCGGCTCGAATGGGTTTCCAGGCTATTCACCGGAATACTCAGGCAGTCTGAATCGCGAGAGCGCGGGGGCGTATGTCGAACTGTCAGCAGACCTCACAGAATCCCTCTTTGTTCAATTAGCCGGACGGTACGAGGATTTTTCAGATTTCGGAGCCTCGTCTGACTACAAGCTCGCAGCCCGCTGGTCCGTCACTCCGTCGATCAACCTGCGGGGCTCGGTCGGGACCGGGTTTCGCGCGCCTACGCCGGGGCAATTGTCAACGACGAACGTATCGACGCGCTTCCCCGCGGGCGAGCCGGTTGCGTCGGGGCTCTTTCCCGCAACCAATCCGGTGTCGGTCTTCCTCGGCGCAGAGCCGCTAAAACCCGAGGACGCAACAAACTATTCGCTCGGGGCAACGGCATCATTCGGCGCACTCAACCTGACAGTCGATGTCTACCAGATCGACGTGGCTGACCAGTTTTACGCGACACGCTCGATCACTGTGACGCCCGCCATTCAGGCTCAACTGATCGCCGCAAATGTCCCGGGTGCCGATACGATTGGGGCGGTCCAGTTCTTCCAGAATGCCTTCGACTCCAAGACCCAGGGAATCGATATCGTCGCAACATATGGAATTGTCTGGGAAGGGGCTGGGGAATCGACTTTCACCCTCAGTGCCAATCACAACACATTTTCGGTAGAAGAAGTCAAAATCGCCGGGCTCTTCCTAGAGGAAGATGTATTCGATTTCGAGAATGGACAGCCTGAGAACCGGGTAACACTAACGGCCCAACATACAGCCGGTGCGTTCACTATCGTCGGGCGGGCCAATTATTACGGCACCTACACGCCTTCCCAATGCCTCTCGGCAACGGCGGCCGATGGCTTTTCCTGCTCAGCTGGCCTCCTCACCCAGGAATTGAGCGCGGAGACACTCTTCGACTTGGAAGTGTCGTATGACTACGATCCGAAAACACGGTTCAGTATCGGGGCTCGAAATATTTTTGATCAGTATCCGGATGAAGGTGATCCGGCTCTCAGAGAAACCGGAAATGGCCGAATCTACCGATCCAACTCTATTGTCGACTGGCAGGGTGGCTTTGCCTATCTGAAGGCAACGAGGTCATTCTGATGCCGGATCGGCGATGCCGGAACAACGGATCACCTCAAGAGGTTGATAGGGAGCGGCGCGCGCCGCTCCCTAACTTCTTCGACTTCTGGGTCTGTAAGTCATCGTTATATCGGATAGTTTTATGTTTGGATTAGACCCGGCGGCGATTCAATCGATCGAACTGATTGGTATGCTGATGGTGGCCGGACTGGCAGCCGGCTTTCTAGCCGGAATGTTTGGCATTGGGGGCGGCTTCGTTGTCGTTCCGGTACTGCTGGGCGTGTTTACATTCTTCGAAGTCAACAGCGATGTCGTTACGCATGTGGCGATCGGGACATCTCTTGCCTCTATTATCGTTACCTCTGCCAGGTCCGTACATGCGCACAACAAGCATGCAGCAGTCGACTTCAAGATTATCCGTGATTGGGCACCCT
>CALGEF010000028.1 GCA_937881755.1 uncultured Acidobacteriota bacterium | reverse complement strand
TGCGGTTGCAGAGCGCTGCGCACGTACCTTCCGCTCAACGTGAACACGCCGGGTTAGCCCACGCCCAGCAGGATTGCCTTTTTCTGGTGATGGGGGTTGCGGGCCGGTGGAAAAAGCGTTAATGCCCGCCGCTTGACGGGAGTTCACCGATGTGTATTCGGGGGACTCCCGTTTCCTGTCACAGACCATAGGCCACCCTTCTACAGGGTGCCAAGGGCCGCAAGGCCACCTATGCAGACGGGGTGAGGCGTAGATACGGTTCGGATTTTCCTGGATTTTTCCGGGAAGGGCTTACCGGGCAGGCCAATCCCTGGGCAGGCGCTGGATGCCGCAAGGCGGAAGGCGATTACCAGGGCGGCCGGATGGTCCGGACGCCTCAATGGAGACCCGCAATGGACAAAGCTGGAAAAAGCGCGGCTCTCGACACCCTGAAAGGGGTGTTCGAACAGTCGGGCGTGGTCATCGTGACCCACTATACCGGTCTCACCGTAGCGGAAATGACGAAGTTGCGCGGTATGCTCCGCAAGGACGGCGCGCACTTCAAAGTGGTCAAGAACCGCCTGGCGAAAATCGCCTTGGGCGGAACGGGCGGCGACAAGGCTGCAGATCTCTTCCAGGGACCTGTTGCCATAGCCTATTCCCCGGATCCGGTGTCGGCAGCGAAAGCGGCTGACGAGTTCTCGAAGGAAAATTCGAAACTCGTGATCATCGGTGCGGTGATGGGCGAGCAGGTGCTTGATGCCAAAGGCGTCGAAATGCTCGCAAAGCTGCCCTCTCTCGATCAACTGCGTGGCAAGATTATCGGCCTCGTGCAGGCACCGGCGACCAAGATCGCCGGCATCCTGCAGGCGCCGGCATCGCAACTTGCCCGCGTGGTGTCCGCTTACGCGTCGAAAGACGCGGCATAAGACACCCGTTTTCGCTAACCATCGACCCCTACAACCGAACCATACAAACAGGACATTGAACCATGGCAAATCTGGACAAGATTGTCGAAGACCTCTCGGCTCTGACCGTTCTCGAAGCGGCTGAACTCGCGAAACTTCTCGAAGAAAAATGGGGCGTTTCCGCCGCTGCGCCGGTCGCCGTCGCAGCTGCTGGTGGCGGCGCTCCGGCTGTCGCAGCCGAAGTGCAAACCGAATTCGACGTTGTTCTCACCGACGCTGGTGCGAAGAAAATCGAAGTCATCAAGCTCGTGCGCGAAGTTGTTCCTTCGCTCGGCCTGAAAGAAGCCAAGGACCTCGTCGAGTCCGCTCCGAAAACCGTGAAAGAAGCGGTTTCGAAAGCTGACGGCGAAGCTCTGAAGGCGAAGTTCGAAGCTGCAGGCGCAAAAGTCGAACTGAAGTAAGCGCCAGATGGCGTGTATCCGGACGGTGTTCGCGCGGGGCACCGTCCTGTTCCGGATCAGCGCGGCGGTCTGACTTTCAGGCCGCCGCGTGCTCGCGTTTCAAACTCCGGCTTGCCGCCCCTCCTGGCGGCGCCGAAAAAATGGGAACTTGGGATGGCACTCTCCTTCACGGAAAAGAAACGTATCCGCAAAAACTTCGGCCGCATTCCCGAAGCCATCGAAATGCCAAACCTGATCGAGGTCCAGCGCGAGTCCTACGAAGCTTTCCTGCAGATGAACACGCCGCGCGAAAAGCGCACGGACGATGGTCTCGGCGGTGTCTTCAAGTCGGTCTTCCCGATCACGGATTTCTCCGAGCGCGCGACGCTCGAGTATGTTTCCTACGAATTCGAACAGCCGAAATTCGACGTTGAAGAGTGCATGCAGCGCGACCTGACCTATCAGGCGCCGCTCAAGGTGCGCCTGCAGCTCGTCGTGTTCGATGTCGATGAAGAGACCGGCGCCCGCTCCGTCAAGGAAGTGAAGGAGCAGGAATGCTATCTCGGCGACATCCCGCTGATGACCGACAAGGGCACGTTCGTCGTGAACGGCACCGAGCGCGTGATCGTCTCGCAGATGCACCGCTCGCCGGGCGTCTTCTTCGATCATGACAAGGGCAAGACTCACGCGTCCGGCAAGCTGCTGTTCGCTGCCCGCATCATCCCGTACCGCGGCTCGTGGCTCGATTTCGAGTTCGACGCGAAAGACATCCTGAACATCCGGATCGACCGCAAGCGCAAGCTGCCGGCGACGACGATCCTTTATGCCCTCGGCTTCACCACCGAGCAAATCCTCGACAGCTTCTACACCCGCTCGATCTTCCGGCTCGACAAGAAAGGCTGGATCGTCAGCTTCCGCCCGGACGCCTGGCGCGGCGTGAAGCCGGAATACGATCTCGTCGATGCGAAATCGAAAAAGGTTGTCGCCGAGGCCGGCAAGAAGATCACGGCGCTGAAAGCCAAGCGGATCGCTGAAGGCGGCACGGACGAGATCCTCGTCCCCTCGGACGCACTGATCGGCAAGTTCCTGGCGCGCGATGTCGTGAACATGGAAACCGGCGAGATCTTCGGCGAGGCCGGCGACACACTCGAAGCCGAGGCGATTGCCGAAATGCGCGACTACGGCCTGAAGATGATCGAAGTGCTCGACATCGATGCCGGCGGCCGCGGCCCCTGGCTGCGCAACGCACTGAAGGCAGACAAGAACGAGACACGCTTCGAAGCGCTCTCGGACATCTACCGCGTCATGCGCCCCGGCGAACCGCCGACGCAGGAAGCGGCCGATGCCCTGTTCGGCCAGCTGTTCTTCGACAGCGAGCGCTATGACCTCTCGGCCGTCGGCCGCGTGAAGATGAACATGCGTCTCTCGGTGGCTGTGCGCGAGTACCAGTCGGCGGAAGACTCGATGCGCGTCCTGCGCCACGAAGACATCATCGGCGTCATGAAGGTCATCCTCGACCTGAAGGACGGCAAGGGCGAAGTCGACGACATCGACAACCTCGGTAACCGCCGCGTCCGTTCGGTCGGCGAACTGATGGAAAACAACTACCGCATCGGTCTCGTGCGCATGGAGCGCGCGATCAAGGAACGCATGGGCGCCGTCGACATCGACACGGTCATGCCGCACGACCTCATCAACGCCAAACCGGTGGTTGCCGCGGTGCGCGAATTCTTCGGCTCCTCGCAGCTGTCGCAGTTCATGGACCAGACCAACCCGCTCTCCGAGATCACCCACAAGCGCCGTCTCTCGGCGCTTGGCCCGGGCGGCCTGACGCGTGAGCGCGCGGGCTTCGAAGTGCGCGACGTGCACCCGACGCACTACGGCCGCATCTGCCCGATCGAGACGCCGGAAGGCCCGAACATCGGTCTGATCAACTCCCTCGCGACGCATGCCCGCGTCAATAAGTACGGCTTCATCGAGAGCCCGTATCGCAAGGTCGTGAAGGCCAAGCTGACCAGCGAGGTCGTCTACCTCTCGGCCATGGAAGAATCGATCTACAAGATCGCCCAGGCCAACGCGGCAGTGAACGCCAAGGGAGAGCTCGTGAACGAGTTCGTCAACGCCCGCGTCGCTGGTGAAGCGACGATGGTGTCGAAGGACGAGATCCAGTTCATGGACGTCTCGCCCAAGCAGGTCGTCTCGGTCGCTGCCTCGCTGATCCCGTACCTCGAGAATGATGACGCCAACCGCGCGCTCATGGGCTCGAACATGCAGCGTCAGGCCGTGCCGCTCGTCCAGTCGGAAGCACCGTTCGTAGGCACCGGCATGGAAGCGGTCGTTGCCCGTGACAGCCGCGCCGCCATCGTTGCCCGCCGGGCAGGGGTCGTGGAGCAGGTTGACGCGCTGCGTATCGTGGTGCGTGCCACCGAGGAAATCGACGGCGCGAAATCCGGCGTGGACATCTACCGCCTCGCCAAGTTCCGCCGCTCGAACCAGAACTCGTGCATCAACCAGCGCCCGATCGTGAAGGTCGGCGATACGGTTTCGAAGAACGACATAATCGCGGATGGTCCGTCAACGGACCTTGGCGAACTGGCGCTCGGCCGCAACGTGCTCGTCGCGTTCATGCCCTGGAACGGCTACAACTTTGAAGACTCGATTCTGATCTCCGAGCGTATCGTCAAAGACGACGTCTTCACCTCGATCCACATCGAGGAATTCGAAGTCGCCGCCCGCGACACCAAGCTCGGCCCGGAAGAGATCACGCGCGACATTCCGAACGTCGGTGAAGAAGCGCTCCGCAACCTCGACGAAGCCGGCATCGTTGCCGTCGGCGCCGAGGTGAAGGCGGGCGACATCCTCGTCGGCAAGGTCACGCCGAAGGGCGAAAGCCCGATGACGCCTGAGGAGAAACTCCTGCGCGCCATCTTCGGCGAAAAGGCCTCCGACGTGCGCGACACCTCGCTGCGTGTGCCGCCGGGCGATTCCGGCACGGTCGTGGATGTCCGCATCTTCAACCGTCACGGCATCGACAAGGACCAGCGCGCGCTCCAGATCGAGCGTGAGCAGATCGAGCAGCTGCAGGAAGACAAGGAAGACGAACAGTCGATCCTCGAGCGCAACACCTACGCCCGCCTGCATGACCTGCTGACCGGCAAGGAAGCCGCTGCCGGCCCGAAAGGCTTCAAGCCAGGCCGTATCACGGCTGCGGCGCTGGAAGACCTGTCCGAGAAGCAACTCTGGGACATCGAGCTGAAATCGGAGAAGGCGCAAGCCGAACTGAAAGCCCTGCGCGAACAGTTCGACGCCTCGATCCGCGAACTCGAAGCGCGATTCAATGACAAAGTCGAAAAGGTCCAGCGCGGCGACGACCTGCCTCCGGGCGTGATGAAAGTCGTCAAGGTTTTCCTGGCCGTGAAGCGCAAGCTTCAGCCGGGCGACAAGATGGCCGGCCGTCATGGCAACAAGGGTGTGATTTCTAAGATCAACCCGAGCGAAGACATGCCGTTCCTCGAAGACGGCACCCCGGTCGACATCGTGCTCAACCCGCTCGGCGTGCCGTCGCGGATGAACGTCGGCCAGATCCTTGAGACCCACACAGGCTGGGCCTGCCGCGGTCTCGGCCGGATCATCGACAAAGCACTCGACGAGTACCACCAGAAGCACGACATGAAGGGCCTGAAGAAGGCGCTTGTGACGGCTTACGGCAAAGATCAGGAACTTCCGGAGACGGACGAAGAGATCGTCGAACTTGCCGGCAACCTCGTCAACGGCGTGCCGATGGCCACGCCAGTGTTCGACGGCGCCCGCGAGGAAGACATCAACGACATGCTGACACGCGCCGGTCTTGACACGTCCGGTCAGGTTCGCCTGTTCGACGGGCGTACCGGTGTGGCGTTCACGCGCCAGGTCACGGTGGGCTACAAGTATCTCCTCAAGCTCCACCACCTTGTCGACGAGAAGATCCACGCCCGCTCGACCGGTCCGTATTCGCTCGTCACGCAGCAACCGCTGGGCGGCAAGGCCCAGTTCGGCGGCCAGCGCTTCGGCGAGATGGAGGTCTGGGCCCTCGAGGCTTACGGCGCCGCCTACACGCTGCAGGAAATGCTGACCGTGAAGTCGGATGACACGGCAGGACGCGCCAAAGTGTATGAGTCGATCGTGCGCGGTGACGACTCGTTCGAGGCCGGTATCCCGGAAAGCTTCAACGTGCTGGTCAAGGAAATGCGTTCGCTGGGTCTCAATGTCGAGCTCATCGAAGAAGGCAGCCGCGACGCAGAAGAGACGCCGGTGGCCGCCGAATAAACGCCCCCGCTTAGAGTTAAGGCCCCACCTGTAGTCCGGATCTGCAGGCGGGGCCGAGCCTGATACCGGAATTTTTCAGGGCAGGAGGCGGAAAGCCTCCCAACGCCCACCCCAAGGAGCAGACCCGATGCGCCAGGACGTCGCCAACATGTTCAACCAGAATACGCCCGCCCCGACTTTCGAGGCGATCCGTATTTCTATCGCGAGCCCGGAGAAGATCCGCTCGTGGTCGTCTGGTGAAATCAAGAAACCCGAAACGATCAACTATCGTACCTTCAAGCCGGAGCGCGATGGCCTGTTCTGTGCACGGATCTTCGGACCCACGAAGGACTACGAGTGCCTTTGCGGCAAGTATAAGCGCATCAAGTATCGCGGCATCGTCTGCGAGAAGTGCGGCGTGGAAGTCACGCTCGCCCGCGTCCGCCGCGAGCGCATGGGCCACATCGATCTGGCGGCGCCGGTCGCCCACATCTGGTTCCTGAAATCGCTTCCGTCCCGGATCGCGACGCTCGTCGACATGCC
>CALGEF010000027.1 GCA_937881755.1 uncultured Acidobacteriota bacterium | reverse complement strand
TCGATCACCGGTGCGGTGGGGGCCGGGACCGCGGCGGTGGCTTCCGGCCCGGCGGTCACTTCGGCGGCTACGGCGGCGGGCGTGTCGTCCGCACGGTTGCAGCCCGCCAGGAAAGTGAGGCCGGCGGCGGCGAGCGCATAAACCAGATATCGCATGTGTTCGTCTCCCGGAGGCCCGGAACCGGGCATGACCATTAAACCGACCCTAGCATGGATGCGGCCGTCCGGCGCTAGGGGAGTCTCCTTATCCGGCGGGGCCGGATGCCTTCACCCTGCCGTAATCTTCTTCGTATTAGGTTCGCGCTTCACGGCGGGTTCAGCCAGACATCCCGAGAACGCCCGGCAGACATGACCAACCAGTTTCCCATACCTCCCCGGATGCCCCGCATCGTGCGCATTCCGGCGCCTGCCTTCCTTCGCCGGCAGAGCCCGGCGGTGCGTTATATGCTGATGGCGGCGGCGGCGATCCTGCTGCTGGGCGGGCTCTGGGCGGCGTGGAAATGGCAAAGCCTGCACAATGGCATGCCGAAACTGCCGTCCGACATTTCCGAACTCTGGCATGCCAACCGTGAGCCGGCGATCGAGTTCGTCGACGCGAATGGCAGGACGCTTGCCGTGAAGGGCCCGCGCTATGGCCGGGCCATAGACGTGAAGGATTTGCCGCGCCACGTGTCGCAGGCCTTCCTCGCCGCCGAGGACAAGCGCTTCTATCAGCATGACGGCGCCGACGAGGCCGCGATTGCGCGGGCAACCTTCTCGAACGTCGCCGCCGGCGAGACGGTCTCCGGCGCCTCGACGATTACCCAGCAGCTGGTGAAGAACCTGGTGCTGCATTCCGCCCGGACCATGCAGCGCAAGGCGCAGGAAATCACGCTCGCCCGCCAGCTGGAAAAGCGGCTGACCAAGGATGAGATCCTGAGCCTGTACCTCAACCGGGTGTATTTCGGCTCAGGCCTCTACGGTATCGATGCGGCCTCGCGCTTTTATTTTGGCAAGCCCCCGGAGCAGATGACCATTCCGGAAGCTGCGCTGCTGGCAGCGCTGCCCAAGGCGCCGTCGAAGCTGAACCTGCGCGAAAACCTCGCCGGGGCAAAAGACCGCCAGGGCTATGTGCTGCGCGAGATGCGCGCTGAGCGGTTCATCACGCGCGAGGAAGAGAAGGCGGCGCTGGAGGCGGAGATCACGATCATCAGGCCGCCGGCGTATGACCCCGGACTTGGCTATGTGCTGGATGTCGCGGCCGAGCGGCTGGCCGCTGTGTTGCCGCGTGTGCCGGGCGACGCGGTGGTGACGCTGACGATTGATCCGGAGCTGCAGGCCCGCGTACAGGCGCGGGTGACCGAGCGGCTGGCGAAGGATGGCCCGGCGCTGAAGGCGACGCAGGCCGCCGCGCTGATCCTTGGCAAGGATGGCCGTGTCGTCGCGATGGCGGGCGGCGCCGATTACAAGACCTCGCCCTTCAACCGCGTGACGCAGGCCAGGCGCCAGCCGGGCTCCAGCTTCAAGCCGTTCGTGTACGCCCTGGCCCTCGAAGACGGCTATTCGCCGTATGACGTGTTCAACGACCGCCCGATCAGCATCGGCAAGTGGAGGCCGGTGAACTATGACGGCGAATATATCGGGCCGATGACGCTGAGCGAAGCGCTGACGCGCTCGACGAATACGATTGCGGCCGAGCTTGGCAACGAGTCCAATCCCGAGCGGGTGGCCGAACTGGCAAAGCGCTTCGGCATCAGGAGCACGATGCGGCCCTATCCCTCGCTCGCCCTTGGCAGCCAGGAAGTAAGCCTCTGGGAGATCACGGGCGCGTATGGCGTGTTCCAGTCCGGCGGGCGGCGGATGGAGCCCTACATCATCGCCAGGGTGGCAGATACGCGCGGCCATGTCTTGTTCGAACAGCCGGCAGCGCAGGCCGGACGTGTGTATGCGGAGGATTATACCGCCGACATGAACGCCATGCTGACGCGCGTGGTGAATGCCTCTATCGGCACCGGGCAGAATGCGCGCATCAGGGACTGGACGGTGGCTGGCAAGACCGGCACCAGCCAGGACTGGCGCGACGCCTGGTTCGTCGGCTTCACCTCGGCCTATGTGGGCGGCGTCTGGGTCGGCAATGACGATGACACGGCGATGCGACGGGTAACCGGCGGCGGCTTGCCGGCGGATATCTGGTCGGACCTCATGGAGATGGCGCACGAGGGCAAGAAGCCTGCGCCGCTGTTTGGTTCGGATACCGCGCTGGTGCTGGATCCGGCCTCGGAAGACCGCATCGCCTTCTACCGCGGCATGGCGCAGGCCTTTGCGAGCGCCGCGCCGGCGCGGGCGGGCAGCGGCGGCGGCGAGACAGTGCAGCAGGCAGAGTAGAGGGCGAGGAAGCTTCCATGCCTTGCGGCTCCGCTTATCAGGCTGTGGGGGGCCGGACATTCGCTGTCGGGGTTCGTCAGGGGACTGAAAAACACGAAGCTCACAGAGGTGCCTGACTGCGGCGCGTTGAGCCGTGCCAGCACGCCGGGCGGTCGTGAAGGTCTGTTAAAGCCAGAGGCGCCGCGCCGTCATTCAGCGGACACGACCAGCTTGTCCAGTTTCGCCTTGAAAAACGGGACGCCCCAAAGCTTGAGGCTGCTTTCTTCTGCCGGACGCAGGAAACGCCTGACATCCTGAGCTGCCGCCGGCCAGTTGATTGAGGCGATTTTGTTTTCTAGTTCGTCTTTCAGCCAGTCATCGTTCACCGCGAGCGTGTTATCGCCTTTCCAGGGGCCGGCCTGGACAAGCGCGGCCTGGAGATGCGCAAGATTGGGGGGCACGCTTCGCGAGACATACCAGGAAAAATCGAACCAGTCGCGACCCTTGATGTAGCCCCTGCAGAGCAGGGCGTGGATCTTGAGTGCAAAGTTTGATGACAGGTCCTGGTGGCGCACTTCGAAGTCTGACGGAAAATCGAGGAACGTCGTCGCTTCACCGGAGAGTGAAGGCGGTCTTGTGTCGATTTCGAGCTTCATCCTGATGGACCTGCCAGGACCTGATGTCGCAAATTGCAGGTCGAGTTGGCTTGCAATCGAGTCCTCTTTCAGCACAGCCTGGCGTATGGCGCTGTCCATGCTGTCCCTGGACCGCGCTTTCAGCGCGAGGCCGAATTCGCGGAACACGGCTGTCATTTCCTTCAGATAAGGCTCCCAACGAAACTCTGGATCGGGCCTGCGCAGAAGGAAGTCGAGATCTTCCGAAAAACGGGGCAGAGCATGCAGGATCCGCAGGCTCGTGCCGCCCTGAAAAAGCGCGACCTGAAAGAAATCAGCCCGCCAGAGTGCAAACAGGGCGATCTCCTGGAGAACTTCTTTCAATGCGTACTCGTGCTGTGTTGGCGGATAATCGTCCAGTCTGTTCCGGATGATATCGATCATCGGTTTTCCGTGCTGGCGAGGGCCTTCAAGGCGCCCACTGAACTTTCCAGGTCGCGCAGGAATGCGCGGGCAGCGTAGTGTTTGTAAACGGGGCGGAGCAGGTCAAAGTCCGCCCGGCCCAATGTCAGGAGATACTCGGTGTCGATCCGGAGACTTTGCGTTACCCATTGCATACCCGTCCAGGCCTGCCTGCGCAGAGCCACCAGATCCATCAGCGCCCTCAGGGGGGAGGCGACGAGCGCTGCGCGTTCGCCCAACTTGCAATAGGCTACTCCGGTCAGGAACTGATACTCTTGAATGGCCAGGGGGTGAAAACTGAAAGTGCCCAGCCCCAGCACCTCGTATTGAACGGTTTTTCGGCAGGGTGTTGCACTGGCGGTCGTGTACACGGCCTCCGGAATCCATCCGTGACGGGACAGTGCTGACTCAAACGAAACATAGCTGCCAGGCATAAGCGCCTGTGCGACTGCAAACGGGTGGATTGACTGACTGCGGCGGTTGTCCTGCAACATATACAGACCGCGCTTCAGCTGCAGCAGGGAGCCGTCTTTCAGCGCCCGGTTGACCAGCCCGTAGCGGCGCGCCCGGCTTCCGCCAAGGCGTTCCTGCAACTGCCGCTCATTGAAGACGCGGCCAGCCAGGTCTGATCTGGAAATCTGGTCAGACAATGCGCTCATAAAATTCCTGTTACTTCCAAAAAGTGAAAGTTTCAAGAATTTTTCCCATCGCCCTCGCCCGGACGTCCAGGGGGCAAAGACCGCCCCCTGTTTCATTTCGAGCACCCGTAGACCGGGAGGTGTGATCCTTCCGGCCTATTCGGGCCGGCTTACCCGGGCCAGCTGACCCGGGCAGGACGGACTTTGCGTTCCGGCCTCACTATCGCGGGCGTTTTGACGTCCTCACCCGTGACGAAGGGCAGGCGGGCCAGCGCAACGAGGCCATACTTCCTTATCCGCGACAATCAGGCTAGCGTCCGTCAAAAGTCGGGGAGGCTTAGACATGATGTATCTGGTTCTGGGGCTTGTGATCTTTTTCGGAACGCACCTGTTTTCGGCGTACCGGAACCGGGAGGCGGGAAAGGACCTGCGGGTAAAGATGGGCGAGGGGCCGTATATGGGGCTCTACAGCCTGCTGTCGCTGGCCGGGTTTGCCCTGATCATCTGGGGGTATGGCGCAGCGAGGCCCGCGCCGGTCCTGTATACGCCGCCGGCATTCCTGGCGCACATCAATCTCCTGCTGATGGCGTTCGCGATGATCTTCCTGGCGGCCGCCTATCTGCCGACGGGGCACATCAAGAAGGCGGTGAAGCATCCGATGCTTCTGGCGGTGAAGATCTGGGCGTTCGGGCACCTCCTGGCGAACGGGGAGCTGAACTCGGTGCTGCTGTTCGCCAGCTTCCTTGCTTACGGCGTGCTGGACCGGATTGCGGTGAAAAAGCGCGGCGACAATGGTCCGGGGCCGGACGCGGCGGTGAGCGTGGTGGGCGATCTGGGCGCGGTGGTCGTTGGGCTCGGCGTCTATGCGGCGATCCTGCTCTGGCTCCACCCGGTGCTGTTCGGCGTGGCAGCGTTACCGGGCTGAGGCCGCGTTTGCGAAACCATGGGGTTTCACCTGCGGCGGAAACGGCGTCAAAGGGGACGGGGCAAGCGCCATCAGTGCGAGGCCGACGGGAAAGAGCGCGCCGCCCTTGAGGCCGTAGCCGGCAAGATAGCCAGCTAGGCTCAGGCGCATGAAGCCGGGGGCCATGGTGCTCTCGAAAGCGATCAGGGCGGCGAGGCCCGGGGGCGAGCGCGGGGGCGGCGGACTTGCCGCCGATCCGGATGCCGAAGACGCAGGCGGCAAGGGTGACCATCGGAAATTCGGCGAGGTGTCCCATCCGGTCGCTGAAGGCGGGAATGAGGACGGGCCGGCGCAGGACGCCGAAGGCAAAGCCGGCCGCGAAGCCGAGGGCGCCGCAGAGGGCGCTCCAGGCGAGCAGATTTCAGGTTTTTGGCAGCATCGCGGTCAACCTTCCTGTTTCCTTGCGGGCGCCGCCCGGGCGGGCTAATCGCTCACCCTATGTCAAAACAAACGCAGACGAGCCGCAAGACGGTCAGGGATATTGAAGCGGCCAAGGGCGGCACGCCGCTCGTTTGCCTGACGGCCTATGACGCGCCGACGGCGGCCTTGCTGGACGAGCATGCAGACCTGCTGCTGGTCGGCGACAGTGTCGGGATGGTCGTTCACGGCCTGGCGTCGACCGTCGGGGTGACGATGGAGATGATGATCCTGCACGGGCAGGCGGTGATGCGCGGCTCGTCGAAGGCCTTCGTGGTCGTCGACATGCCGTTCGGCTCCTACGAGACGAATGCCGATCAGGCGTTCCTGAACGCCGCGCGGATCATGAAGGAGACGGGCTGCCAGGCGGTGAAGATCGAGAGCGGGGCCTATGCCGCGCAGCAGATTTCGCACCTTGTGGAACGGGGCGTTCCGGTCATGGGGCATGTGGGCCTGCGCCCTCAGGCGGTCAATGTGGACGGCGGCTTCCGCGCCAGGGGGCGCACGCCGGATGAGCGGGAGCGCGTGATGGCGGAGGCGAGGGCGGCCGAAGAGGCCGGGGCGTTCGCCATTGTGATTGAGGGGGTCACCGAGGACCTGGCGGCGGAGATCACCGCGGCGGTGGCCTGCCCGACCATCGGGATCGGAGCCTCCAGCGCCTGTGACGGGCAGATCCTCGTGACGCCGGACATGCTGGGCCTGTTTGACTGGACGCCGA
>CALGEF010000026.1 GCA_937881755.1 uncultured Acidobacteriota bacterium | reverse complement strand
CGCCCTCGAAGCGCTGCCCGAGACGACAAACTAGAGAATTGCGGGGATCACGCGATCGGGCGGCCGGTGGCCGTCGGCGAAGGTCTTGATATTGATGATTACCTTTTCGCCCATCTCGGTCCGGCCCTCGATCGTGGAGGAGCCCATGTGCGGCAGCAGCAGCACGTTTGGCAGGCCGATCAGGTCCGGGTTCACCGACGGCTCGCGCTCGAACACGTCGAGGCCTGCGCCCGCCAGCTTGCCGCCGCGAATGGCGCGGGCCAGCGCGGCCTCGTCGATCACTTCGCCGCGCGCCGTGTTGATGATGTAGGCGTCCGGCTTCATCAGCGCGAGACGGCGGGCATTGATCAGGTGGAAGGTGGCCGGCGTATGCGGGCAATTTACCGAGACGATGTCCATCCGCGCCAGCATCTGGTCGAGAGAATCCCAATAGGTCGCCTCAAGGCCCTCCTCTATGCGCGGGCCGACCGGCTTGCGGTTGTGATAGTGGATCTGCATCCCGAAGGCCTTGGCGCGGCGCGCGACCGCCTGGCCGATGCGGCCCATGCCAATGATCCCGAGCCGCTTGCCGGAGAGGCGGCGGCCCATCATCCAGGTCGGTGTCCAGCCATCGAACTTGCCGCTTTCCATGATCTGCACGCCCTCATGCAGGCGGCGCGGTACGGCAAGGATGAGCGCCATGGCGACATCGGCGGTATCATCTGTCAGCACGCCCGGCGTGTTGGTGACCGTGATGCCGCGCTGCACGGCGCTGGCAACGTCGATATTGTCGACCCCGGCCCCGAACTGGGCGATCAGGCGCAGCTGCTGGCCGGCCCGGGCCATCAGGCGCCCGTCGATCCGGTCCGTGACCGTGGGCACCAGCACGTCGGCTGTCTGCATCGCCTCGGCCAGCTGTTCGGTGGTCAGCGGGATATCGGCCTCGTTGAGGCGGGCGTCGAACAGCTCTTTCATCCGCAGTTCGACCGGGGCCGGCAGCTTGCGGGTGACGACGACTTTGAGTTTCGATGCCGGCATGGGACTCCCGTAGAACCTTTTTTTGTCATTGCCGCTTACCAGAGCGCACGCGCCGCGCCAATGACCCGCTGTTTTACCTCGGATTCATGTAGGGCGTTGTACAGGTACGTCTCCCGGAAACTGAGGATCGCTGCACATGAAACGGGCAGTTCTGGCACTCGCGGTTCTCATGGCGGGCCCCGCCGCCTTCGCCGAAACACAGGGCGAGGTGATGATCAGCCGGTTTTCCGGCAAGCCCGTCCCCCGGTTCGAGACGCTGAAGCACGAGAGGGTGAACGGCCGCAAGGGGCCGAGCGAAGACTACAAGGTGCAGTGGGAATACGCCCGCAAGGGCCTGCCGATGCTGATCGTTAAGGAAAGCGGCGACTGGCGCTATGCGCGAGACCCGGACGGCGACGAGATCTGGATCAAGAAAACCCAGCTGGCAGCCCAGCAGAACGCCCTGACGACAGGCGATTTCGTGCTGAAGGCCGGCCGCGCGGCCGACAGCGCGGACGTCGCGGCCGTTGGGGCGGGCGTGCTGGTGCAGCTAGGCACCTGTGACGCGGCGATGTGCCAGATTACTGCCGACGGCTACCGGGGCTGGGCGCCGCGCGGTCAACTCTGGGGCGCAACCGCCACAAAAGGTTGACTTTGCCCCCGCCAAGCGGTGGGAAGGCGCCTGTTTCAGCGCCTTTCACAGGATAGAGCCGATGCCTGGTCCGCACGATTTCCACACCCCCAAGTCCTCCTATTCGAAGGAAGACCTCCTGCTCAGCGGCCAGGGCGGCTATTTCGGCCCCGGCAACGCCCAGTTGCCTGAGCCGCCGATGTTGATGATGGACCGGATTACGGAGATCAGCACCGATGGTGGCCTGTTCGGCAAAGGCCACGTGATCGGCGAACTCGATGTCCACCCCGACCTGTGGTTCTTCAAATGCCACTTCCCGGGCGACCCCGTGATGCCAGGATGCCTCGGCCTCGACGCGATGTGGCAGGCCGTCGGCTACTGGCTCGGCTGGTCAGGCTCGCCCGGCAAGGGCCGCGCCCTCGGCGTCGGCGAGGTGAAGTTCACCGGCGAGATCACCCCTGACAAGAAGCTCGTGCGCTATGAGATCGACATCAAGCGCGTGCGCCGCGGCAAGCTGAACCTCGGCATCGCGGACGGCCGGGTCTATGTCGACGGCGAGCACGTCTACACCGCGCTCGACATGAAAGTCGGCCTCAAGAACCTCGAAAATGACGCATAAAGTCCGTCCATAAAGCGTCCACGCGGGCGGCCAGGACATCTGGACTGAATTCGCCTTGCAGGCGAGTTCAGAGACCGGCGATGCGGGCCACGTCTGCCCAGGACGGCTCGAGGAAAAGACCCACGATCAATAAGATGGCGATGACGATGCGCATGTCGGCTCCCGGCGGGGCAGGCGCCCCGGCTCGGGCCGCGAATTGCAGGAAGCATGCCGGAAACTTGACGCGCCCTGCAGGCCCGCCTAGCCCTCGCGGCAGACCTCAAATCAACCAAGGGAGCCCCCGATGGCCGATGACTGGAACATGCCCAAGGGCGACCTGATGAAGGGCAAGCGCGGCATTGTGATGGGCGTCGCCAACCAGAACTCGATCGCCTGGGGCATCTCGAGCCAGCTCGCCGCGCAAGGCGCCGAGATCGCCTTCACCTACCAGGGCGAAAACCTGGAGCGCCGGGTGCGCCCGCTGGTCGAATCTATTGGCATGGACACGATGATCTCAGCCGACGTGACGGACGATGCCTCGATGGACGCCGCCTTTGCCGCCATCAAGGCGAAGTGGGGCAGGATCGACTTCCTCGTCCACTCCATCGCCTTTGCGGGAAAGGAAGAGCTGCAGGGCTCGATGGTGGCCAACACCACCCGCGAAGGCTTCCGCCGCGCGATGGATATCTCCGTGTACAGCTTTATCGACTGCGCGCGCCGCGCCTCCGAGCTGATGACCGAGGGCGGCTCGATCATCTGCATGACTTATCTCGGCGCCGAGCGCACCGTGCCGTCCTATAACGTCATGGGCGTCGCCAAGGCCGCGCTCGAAGCCTCGACCCGCTACGCGGCGCGCGACCTCGGGCCCCAGGGCATCCGCGTCAACGCGATCTCGGCGGGCGCGATGCGCACGCTGTCGCTGGCCGGCATCAAGGGCGGCAAGAGCCTGATGGGCACAGGGCGGCAATGGTCCCTCCTCAAAGAAGACACGAGCATGGAAGGCGTAGCCGGCTGCGCGCTCTACCTGCTCTCGCCGCTCGGGCGCTCGATTGCCGGCGAAGTGATCCACGTCGATGCGGGCTTCCATGTAGTGGGCGTGCCGGACGCCGCCGAAGAAGAATAGACCGGACCCTGACGGTCCCGGGGCCAGATGCTGAATAATTAACATGCAAGGACGGCGGCTCGGCACTCCGGGCTGGTACAGGCCTTGCGGCGTTTGCAAAGGATCGAGAGCTTTTATGGCCTGTGCGCGAGGAGACTGAGGGCGGCTTTGCGAAGGAGAGCCAGGCCTCTGGTGGATTTATCTTTTCGGATCCCGCAACGATCTTCGTCGAAGGCGACGTCGAGGACCGAGGCCGTCAGAAATCGTATTGACCTGCCCTGATCCTTGGGACGCGGTGATCCTGACCGACAACGAAACTGAGACCTTTAGAACCCAGCCCAGCCTGCCGCGCGGGGTTGCCGGCGCTTTACGGCGTGGTTAAGGAGATTCGCAGCACATAGCGTTAAGGGGGCTGGAAAAGTGGACGCTGGGATCCTGGCGGACTTCCGGGAGGCAACATGCCCGGCATGCGGGCACTATGTGGCGATTGCGTTCTTTGATGGCGGTCACCAGCCCTTAGCGACCATTGCGTGGCCGGCCTCGATGGACGAGGCCAAAACTCTGCCCCGGTTGCCGCTGGATTTTGTGCGGTGCACAGAGTGTGGCCATGTCTACAACATGGCCTTCGACTACGCTCAGGTTCCCTATACCGACAAACCGAACCTGATGTTTAATGACGGGGTTTTGTGGTCGGAGCATATTGTCCGGCGGTCCCGCGATATACTGAGCCGCCTGCCCAAGGCTCCGGTCGTGGTCGATGTGGGTTATGGGGATGGAGGGTTCCTGGCCTCCCTGCGCCAGCAACGTCCCGAGGGGCGCTTCATTGGTTTTGACCCGCACGGCGCCGACGGGCGTGTGTCTGGCCTGGATCTGCGCAAGGAATACTTTGACGCCGCACGGCATCTGGCGGAGATCCGACCGGACGTCATCGTCAGCCGGCATGTGCTTGAACACCTGGTAAACCCGCTGGGGTTCCTGCAGCGGATTGCGGCGGCGGCGTCTGCTCTGGGGGTGACGCCCCTGGCCTATTTCGAGGTCCCGTGCATCGACAATGCCGTAGCGGCCCGTCGCACGGTCGATTTTTATTATGAACACAGCTCCCAGTTCACCACCACATCCTTTGTGAGGATGCTCACGAGGTGCCAGGCGCAGATCATCGAGATCGGCCAAAGCTATGGCAATGAGGTGATCTTTGGCATCGTCCGCCTGGGGGGAGCACCCTTCCCGACGGCCTTCATCAAGGAGGCTGTCGCCTTTCGTGAAGACAGTGCGGCGGCCCTTGGCCTGATTTCGCAGCAACTGGGGGAGCTGTATGGATCGGGCAAGCGGACGGCGGTGTGGGGCGGAACCGGCAAGTCCGCCGCTTTCATGTGCCGGTATGGCGTGGATGCCGGCCGTTTCCCGATCGTCGTGGATTCGGATGCTGGAAAGGCGGGAACCTTCGTGCCCGGCACCGGGCAGGACATCCGTCAGAGCCTCTGGTTGAAGGACCATCCCGTGGAGGTCATCATCATTCCCCCGCAATGGCGGGCGGCCGACATCCTGGGAGAGATCGAGCGCCATGGCATTACTTACGAAACCATCCTCATTGAACATGGCGGCAGACTGATCGATTTTGTTCACGACGAGCACCCTTACCGGGCCGCAGTTTAAAGCAGTCTGCGCGAGCTCCGGTTTGCGCACCCCTCTTTAAAAGCCTTGTCTGGGCACATTGAGTTCCCGCCCACAGCGGCGAATTCGGTTGAAAATGCTCTGGTTATTGAGGGTAATGGGCGGGATGAACAGGAAACAGCGCCGCGCAGACGCAAAGGCGGGGATCAGGGCTGA
>CALGEF010000025.1 GCA_937881755.1 uncultured Acidobacteriota bacterium | reverse complement strand
GGTTGTGCGGCGATCATCCGTAATCTGGTTGCCCGAATCGGCCATACGGCAGCTCTACTCCCTTTTCGGGCCCGGTTCAGCCGCCGAATCCCTGCGGGCGCCTCTTGCGGCGCCTGAGCCTTTCACATATACGGCCCACTTCGATTTCAGGCTGAGACATGCCAGCGCACCCGGGTGCGTCAACCCGGTTTGACCAGACGATAAGAAAGAGGCCAAGGCCATGAAAAAAGAAGGCCATCCCGATTACCACTTCATCACGGTCGTGATGACGGACGGTACGGAATACCAGACCAGGTCGACCTACGGCAAAGCCGGTGACCGCCTCGTGCTGGACATCGACCCGAAAGTGCACCCGGCCTGGACCGGCGGCGAAGGCAAGTCGCTCGACCGCGGCGGCCGCGTCTCGCGCTTCAAGGATAAGTTCAAAGGCTTCGTCTAGGCGCTCCGGCGCTTCTGCGATGTGTCGCGTAAGGAAAGCCCCGGCCCATGGCCGGGGTTTTTCTGTTCAGGCCCGGAGTTTCAGGGCGAGGCCCATCAACGGGATGGCGGCCTCCACGATCAGGCGTTCGAAAGGCCCGCGCGCAAACTTGCGGAAGTAGCGCGCGAGGCTTCTGGCCTTGTGCCCGGTGACGAAGGCGGAGGGCACATCGGACGTGGATCCATAGTGCAGCGCGCCGGCGGCGGGCACATAGATGACTGCGCCGCCTGCCTCGACGGCCCGGCGGCAGAAGTCCACGTCCTCGACATGGATGAAGAAGCCTTCGTCAAAGCCGCCGAGCGCCGAAAAATCTTTCGTCCGTATCAGGAAGAAGGCGCCGGAGATGGCGCCAACACAGACAGGTCCCGGCGGCGGCGGTTCCTGCTCCAGCGTCCAGCGGCCAAAACCGAGCGCGCGGGCGAGCGTCAGCGTCTCGCGGCGGGCGCCGCGCTCCTCCCTGCCCTGCAGGTCAAAGATGCGGCCGCCCGCGATGGCGGGAGAAGGCGCGCCGTCCAGCGCCGCGATCATCGGGCGCAGCGCGCCGCGCCTGATGACGCAGTCAGGATTGATGACGAGGAGGTGGCCGGTGGCCGCAAGGCGCGCCGCAGCATTGACGCCGGCGCCGAAGCCGGGATTGGGAAGCCTGATGATCCGGGCTTGCGGCGTCGCCGCGACAAAGGCCTCGAGCCAGGCCTCGGCACCCGGAGGATTTCCGTTGTTGGTGATAACGATGGCCGTCACATCCGGGTCGCCCTTCAGGGCGTAGAGGCATTCCACCAGGCGGGGACCGGTATGATAGGAGACGACCAGCGCCGTGACCGTCGCTGTCATGCCTCGGCCTCCCGCAAGGTGCGGTGCCAGAGGATGATGACGGCGGCGGCGAGCGCAAGAGACGCCCAGAAGCCTTCGTTCCAGAGACTATAGGCGAAACTGAAGATCACGGTGGCGGCGCCCGCAAGTCCGGCGATCGCAAGGCGGATCTCGCGCGGCAGGTCACCCGGCCTCGGCAAATGGAAGGCCAGCGCGACGAGGCTGAGCGCGGCGAGGACCGCGCCGATCATGCCGGTCTCGGCCCAGATCTGCAGCGCCATGTTGTGCGGATGGCCGGGCACGATGGGATAGGTGGCCCAGAAGTCCGGCAGCTGGGCGAGCCAGTCCGGGCGCGAGGCAAAGGTGTCTTTCCAGCTGCGTGTCGCGCCCATGCCATGCCCGGCGAAAGGTGCCTCCGAGCTGCGCGCAATCACGGCTTCCCACGACCAGAGGCGCGAGCGGAACGAGGCGGGAAGGCTTTGCGACACCGGGTCCAGGGCGCGGATCAGTCCGGCATACAGCACCGGCGCTGCCGCGATGTATCCCGCGATTGCGCCGAAAAGCCACCGGAAGCCCATGCGCGGCGCCAGCACGATGAGGCCCATCGCGGCGGCCATGGCGGCGAGCGCGCAGAGCGCGGAAGCGCTGCCCAGCAGCGCAAAGGCCGCAACCGCCCCGGCGAGCAGCAGGCCGGCCAGGACCATTCCGGCCACCTTCCATCTCAGCACCAGCAAGGGCAGCAACAAAGGCAAGCCGAGCGCCAGCGTGTTGGCGCCGCGTCCGATGTTCTGCGCGCCTTCGATCAGGCCCCTGGAATCTTCTCCATATACGGCGGAAAGCACCATCCCGGACAGGTAGGGTGATGCGATCACCAGGGCGGCTTGCACGCCCAGCATCGTCGCCGCAATGCCAGACGCCCAGGGCGCCGGCGCGGTCCGAAGGCTGGCCGCGATGGTCAGGGCAGATGTCAGCGCGAGGAGCACGCTCGACAGGCTGCGCGCCTCGACCGCGAAGGTGCCCTCAAGCAGGCTGCCCGACACGATCTGACGACTGCCCGGCGACCAGAGTTCGCTGAGCGCCGCCCAGGCGACGAAGGCAAAACCGATACAGGCAAAAGCCGCCGGCGGCATCTGCGGCCGGGCAAAGGCCAGTGCGGCAAGTCCTGTCAGGCCGATCAGCGGCGCAAAACCCTGCCCGCCCAGCACCGCCATCACGGGCCAGAGCACGAAGGCGGCAGCAAGAACAGGGCCGTAGTTCATGCCTCGCACTCTAGTCGCCGCCCCCGCGCCTTGTCACCGTATGCGTATCAGCGGGCCCGCTTGAGGTCCGGCGGCAGCGCTTCCCCGGCAAGGCTTACCAGCGCCTCATCCAGCGTGATGATCTGCTGACCGTTGGAGCCGAGCCGGCGCAGGGCCAGTTTTCGCTCTGCCGCTTCGCGCGCGCCGACGACCGCAATCACCGGAACCTTCTGCAGGGAGTGCTCGCGGACCTTGTAGTTGATCGTTTCGTTGCGCCGGTCGACCTCTACCCGGAGGCCCGCCTTGCGAAGCTCGGCGGCGACCTCGTCGGCATAGCTGCCCGCTGCATCATCCGAAATCGCAGCGACAACCACCTGCACCGGCGCGAGCCAGATCGGGAAAGCCCCGGCGAATTCCTCGATCAGGATACCTATGAACCGCTCCATCGACCCGAGGATCGCGCGGTGCAGCATCACGGGGCGCTGCTTCGAGCCGTCGGGCGCCGTATACTCCGCGCCCAGGCGTTCCGGCAGCACATAGTCGAGCTGCAGCGTACCGCACTGCCAGACGCGGCCGATGGCGTCCGTCAGCTGGAACTCAAGCTTCGGTCCATAGAACGCACCCTCCCCAGGCTGCAGCTCGCAAGGAAGGCCTGCGGCATCGACGGCGGCCCTGAGACCGCTCTCGGCCCGGTCCCAGGTTGCGTCATCGCCGGCGCGCACGGCCGGCCGCGTTGACAGCTTCACCGCGATCTTCTCAAAGCCGAAGTCGCGGTACACGCTTTCCAGCAGCCGGCAGAAGAGGATTGATTCCTCTACGATCTGGTCTTCACGGCAGAAGATGTGCGCGTCGTCCTGAGTGAACTGGCGCACGCGCATAATACCATGAAGGGCGCCGTGCGGCTCGTTGCGGTGGCAGCATCCGAA
The DNA here is from genome assembly GCA_937881755.1 of uncultured Acidobacteriota bacterium. Lineage (GTDB taxonomy): Bacteria > Pseudomonadota > Alphaproteobacteria > Caulobacterales > Hyphomonadaceae > Hyphomonas. Next base: position 4,607 of record CALGEF010000025.1, on the reverse strand, counting down.
CTCGGCCAGGCGAAGCGGCAGGTCCCGGTAGGACTTCTGCCCTGATTTGAACACCTCGACATGCGCCGGGCAGTTCATCGGCTTCAGCGCCATGAGCTTGGCATCAGCGGGCACGGAGATTTCCACCCCTTCATCGCCTTCCGGAATGAAGTCCGGCACGATAAACATGTTCTCGCGGTACTTGCCCCAGTGGCCGGACTTTTCCCACTGAGCCGAATCCATCAGCTGGGGCGTCTTGATCTCCTCATAACCCGACACATCGAGACGCCGGCGCATGTAGGCTTCTATCTGGCGCCAGATCTGGAACCCGTTCGGGTGCCAGAAGACCGAGCCGGCGGCTGCCATGCCGTCGAGGTGGAACAGGCCCAGCTGCGCGCCCAGCTTGCGGTGGTCGCGCTTCTCCGCCTCCTCGAGGCGGTGGAGGTGTTCCTTGAGGTCTTTCTCGTTGGCCCAGGCCGTGCCGTACATGCGCTGGAGCATCTCGTTCTTCGAGTCGCCGCGCCAATAGGCGCCGGCCATCTTCATCAGCTTGAACGCCTTCGGCAGCTTGCCCGTGGAGGGCAGGTGCGGGCCGCGGCAGAGATCGAACCAGTCGCCCTGCCGGTAGAGCGTGATCGCCTCGCCCGGCGGGATGATGTCGTCGATGATCTGCGCCTTGTAGTCTTCGCCGATCCGCCTGAACTCGGCGATGGCGGCGTCCTTCTCCCAGACTTCGCGCACGATCGGGTAATCGGCGTCGACGATCTCCTTCATCCTGGCTTCGATCTTCTCGAAGTCATCCGTGGAGAACGGCGCCTTTCGGGCAAAATCATAGTAAAAGCCGTCATCGATGACGGGGCCGATCGTCACCTGCGCATCGGGATAGAGGGCTTGAACGGCCTGGGCGAGCACGTGGGCGGCGTCATGGCGGATCAGTTCGAGGCCGTCCGGATCCTTATCCGTGACAATGGCGACCGCGCAATCGCCGTCGAGCGGGCGTTTCAGGTCGCGCAGTTCGCCGTTGACGCGGGCGGCCAGTGCCTTCTTGGCGAGGGATCTGGAGATGCTCTCGGCGACATCGAAGGGCGAGGCCCCATCGGCGAATTCGCGCTTCGAACCATCAGGGAGGGTAACGTTGATCATGGGTCTTCGTTTCTAAGGTTTGCCGCACACGGCGGCAGAATTCGGGTGATCCGGCAAGGGCATCTGGCGCGGCCGTGCTTAACGCGGCTTTACCGGGATTCCCACCCTGTTTTCAGAGCGGTGCCGGGGCGTATAAGGAATTTTGCGGGTGCATGAAGGGGCGCGCACGAGCGGTGCGGACCAGGGGCGCTTCAGGCACCCTGGCGAGTTCGCGTGGTCAGACCGGTGAGGAAGCGGTTCGCGTTCATGGGCTGCACATGTCACGCCTCAGGGCCGGTTTCAACCAGCCCCTGCGAACCGTCTCTGGGGCCGGACGCCCAGTCCCCGTAGCGCCAGGGCTGCCAGAACGGAACGGAGGGTTTCGTGTCCGGCGCCGGGTCGTAGCCATGGCTGCCCCCCGGGCGGCACCGGACAAAACGGGCGAGCGCCATCCAGCCGCCAGGCCACCATCCATGCCGCGCCACGCATTCGGCGCCAAATTCGCTGCAGGTCGGCGTGTGCTGGCACCGGGCGCCGGCGAGCTGCAACAACTGGCTCGGCCCATGTTTGTAGATGGCCAGCAGCACATAGGCGGCGCGGCGGCGCAAGCCCATCTCAGGCCGCGGCCCGGGCCGCCAGGGCTGCGTCGATCGCAGCCACGGCGGCCTCGAAGGCGAGCAGCGTGGAGACGTGGCGCGGCGGATAATCGGCGACCGGCTCGAGATGGCGCAGTTCCCAGAACCGGCCCTCCGGCGGCGGGGCGCCGTCTTTCAGCATGGCGCGCAGCGCGCCGTGTGCCGCGCGGATTTCGGCAACGGTTGCGCCGACGGCATGCTCGGCGAGGATCGACGTCGCCGCCTGCCCCAGCGCGCAGGCTTTGGGGTCCACGGCGATGGCGGTGACGCGCTCGCCGGCGGCGTCCAGCCTGATGTCGACGTTGACGGTGGAGCCGCAGACGCGCGACACTTTCAGGACCGATCCCTCGGCATCCGGCAGGCGGCCGACATGCGCAATGGCGCCCGCAAGTTCAAGGATACGGTTGTGATAGAGCTCGCTCATGGCCGCCTAGATGGCCCGCGCGGCGCCGCCCGGCAAGGGCGCCCAAAAAGGAGCCGCCGGGTGCCGGAAGGCAACAGGCGGCTCAGCAGGAGTGGGGGGTAGAAATGACACGGAAGCCATAGCCCGGGGATGCCTGCCAGTTGACGCAGTGTCAATTTACGATTTCGCCACGTTGCAGCGCGTCAAAACGGCCAGAGCTGTGCCACTTTCGGCAACATCTTCACCATCAGGACGACGGAGCCCGAGAAAGTTGCGACAGCCAGCAGGACCACCACGCCGTCGCGCGCGGTGAGCGCCAGGCCGAGCAACAGGACCGCCAGGCTGGGCAGCAGTGGTCCGAGCGGGAACAGGCCCAGCGGATAGGTGATCAGCGCCGCCAGGACGCAGACCATCCCGACGAGCTGCACGAACGGCGCGGCCGTCAGAAAGGTCAGGCGGGGCTTCACAAGCGCGTCCAGCATGTGCGCGTATTGCTCTCCCGTGCCGGCACTCTTGACCATGAGCTCACGCTTGAAACGCACGTCGAGGAGTTTTCTGGGCAGCCATGGTGTCTTGAGCCCTACCGTGATCTGGAGCGCGAAGATCAGCGTCAGGGTCGCCACGAACCAGTTGGCGCCCGGAACGATCGTCAGGGGACTGACGGCCACGAATCCCAGCAGCAGCAGCACAGGGCCATAGGCGCGCCGGCCGACAGCCGTGAGGATCTCGCGAACCGATACGTCTTCGCCCTCGGTATTCATGACGAGGGAATGCATCAGCCTCCTGAGATTGGTCACCGGCGCTGGCGACCCTGCACGGTTCATTCTGCGCCCGCCGGCGGGGCTGCCCCATAGCGCTCGATCCGCGAACGCACGACGCCGTTCTCGTCGATGGCAATCACATAAAGCCGGTCAAACTCGGTCGCCTCGGCGATCGCCGGGCCGGGATCGGCGCCGAGCAGGGCTGCGAGGGCGTCCGTCGTGTTGGAATGGCCGACCACCAGTTTCACGCCGGGCGCATCCTTCAGCCAGCTGGCAAAGGCCCGCAAAGTGGAGGCATCATAGGTCTGCACCTGCAGGCCGCGCTGCACGGACAGCGGCGCCGCCGTCTGCTGCGTGCGCCGGGTCTGCGTCGACCAGACTTCCGTGACGCCCTCATCTTTCAGCCGCTCGGCCAGGGCCCTGGCGCGCGCGGCGCCTTCGGGGGTCAGGGCGGGGTCGGCGCCCGTCTCTTTCTCGCCGTGGCGCACCAGGAAGAGGCGAACCACCGCCGCGGCCTCAGCCGACGTGTCTCCTGACGCGGCCGGCGCAGGCGCAGAGGCGCAGGCCGTCATCAGGCATAGGGCCAGAAGACCCAGAAAGCCTCTGCGGATCAGATGCGCCGCCATGTGCTGCCTCCTGCGCCGTCCATGATTTCAACGCCCTCTTCGGCCAGCGCCTTGCGGATACGGTCCGCCTCGGCCCAGTCTTTCGATGCCCGCGCTGCGACCCGCGCCGCGACGAGGCCGTCGATCCGCGCGGCGTCAACTGCGCTACCGCCCTGTTCCCATTCCTTCGGCGTTTTCATCAGCAGGCCGAGCAGTTCGCCTGCGGCCAGAAGGTCGGCCCGCGTGGCCGCCATCATCGCCTGATCATTCTGGTCGGCCGCCATGTTGGCTGCAGAAGCGATGCCGGAAAGTTCGGCCAGCGCTTCCGGCGTGTTGATATCATCCTCAAGCGCCTCACGCACGCCGCGGTAGGCGGCCTTGCCGCCCTCCGCCGCCCAGACCCGGCGCAGCGCGCCATAGATCCGGTCCAGCGTTGTCTTCGCCTGCTTCAGCAAGTCCGGAGTCCAGTCGAGCGGCGCGCGGTAGTGTCCGCTGAGCATCGCAAAACGGATCACTTCGCCCGGCCAGTCTTTCAGCAGGTCATGCACAAGCACGACATTGCCAACCGACTTCGACATCTTTTCCCCGCCCATGTCGAGGAAGCCGTTGTGCAGCCAGTAGCGCGCCATCAGCTCGCCGTGCGCACATTCAGATTGCGCGATCTCGTTCTCGTGATGCGGAAAGGTCAGGTCGACACCGCCGCCGTGGATGTCGATGGTGCGGCCGAGGTGTTTGGCCGCCATGGCCGAGCATTCGATATGCCAGCCGGGCCGGCCCCTGCCCCAGGGCGAGTCCCAGACCGCGTCTTCCGGCTCACCCGGTTTGGCGAACTTCCAGAGCGCGAAATCGGACGGCGCGCGCTTGTCCGCGCTCGGCTCGACCCGGGCGCCCTCTTCATTGTCTTCCGGTTTGCGGCCCGACAGCTTGCCGTAATCCGGCATCGCGGCCACCGAGAACCAGACGCCTTCCCTGCCGACATAGGCGTAATCCTTGCGCACGAGGCTGGCGATGATCCCGATCATCTCCGGGACATGCTGCGTGGCCCAGGGCTCAATGCTTGGGGGAAGGACGTTCAGTGCCAGCATGTCGGCGTTGTAGACGC
>CALGEF010000024.1 GCA_937881755.1 uncultured Acidobacteriota bacterium | reverse complement strand
CACCCCGAGAAAACCGTCATATACCTCAACCTCGCCGCCATTGGTGATCTCGATTATAAGGCTTGCGCCGGTTTCATCCTGCACCTTCCAGTGAAAGGGCAGGGCGGCGCCCCCGAAGCGGGCATCCTCAACATTTACGACACGCACATCAGCCAGGCCGGCGCGAACCTCTTCGACTGTGGAGAAGGAGGAGAGCATGTAGCGCATAAGGTCCCCGACACTGACCGTGCGGGCGGCCTGAGCGCGGTCCCAGGGTGCAAAATCGGCAAAGCCGGGAAAATAATACATCCCAACATAAAGGCCCGCCTCATTCAAACCGTCCGGACCATAGGGCTCACCATAGGCCGTCAGGGATATGAACCCGTATTTTCCAGTCCAGGACAGGCCGTTCAGGCCTTCCGGCGTCTGGGCGATGAAGTCGTGTTTTCGCGGGAAACTCACCAGCGTGTCATGCGAGGCATCACTCAGGGCCCATTCAACGGTACGCGCCGCAATAGATGCGCCGTTCTCCGCATTAAGGGAAATGCCGGTGCATGCCGACGCTGGCGGCATCAGTGCGAGAACAAGACTGCAGCCGATGGCGCACAGGCGAGACGAAGTACTCATGCAGTTAGCCTTTCCGCGTTTCTGTAAAAAATAAGTTTCAGGCAACAGCGCTGGCGTCAACCGATAAGCGCAGTTTCAGGGCCAGGGGAAAGCCGCCCGGCCTCAGCCCGGACAGACGCAGCCGGCAAAATCCCGGCAATCTGGCCGGAAAGAGAACGAAAGGCCCTGGACCGCGCCGGGCCGGCCTGCGCGGGCACGAAGCAAATCTGGCGCAGGGTTTTCCCGAAAGACCAGCGGGCGATCTCAAGCCGCCGGGCAGGAAGCGGCAGCTGTTGCCTGGCTGAATGGCGCGACATGATCAGAACCCACCGCCCGTCCTGAACCCGCCGCCACGCCGTCCGCCAGCGCCTCCGCGCCCTCCCCCGCCCGGAAAAGATCGTCCGCCGGAGGACGATGAGCGCGAGGCACGCGGGGGCGGGCCAGGAAAAATCGGTCCGCTGCCATAACCGCTGGGGCCACGTGCCGTTTCGCGAAGCGCCTCTTCCAGCACTTCGCCCAGGGCGCCGCCGATCATGCCGCCCAGGATTTCCGGCAGGCCGATAGTATCCTGCCGGCTCCGCCCCCCGAAATCCGGATGCGCCTGCGCCTCAGCGCGGCGCACCGAGCGGCTCAGGCTGCGCAGCGTGTCGCGCACGTCCATGCTGCCCTTCATCAGGTTCGACATCATCTCGTCAAACGCCGCGCGCGGCATCAGCGCATACGGACTGTCGAACCGCGCCTCCTTGAACTGACGGCGCAGCGCTTCCATCCGCGCGAGATCTTCGCGCAGCAGGCCCGGCCTCGTCAGCCGCGTGCCCGCCTCCAGGTCCAGCGAGATCTCCTCGGCGCGCAGGCGCACCAGCGCGTCCACCAGCCGGTCATCTTCGGTGCCTGCCGTCTGCGCCGCCAGAACGCGCAGGTCCGGGAAACTTGCCCTGCTCAGTTGTGCGGCAAGCAGTTCGCGCGCTTCCACCGCCGGCCCGGCCTCTTCCTTCAGCGCCGCTTCATGCCGCCTCGCCTGCTCGCGGTGCGCTTCCTCAGCCGTCGCTATACGCCTGTCACACGAATCGATTTCCGCTTTCAGACGATCCGCCTCGGCTTTCAGCGCCTCAACGCCCGCCTCTCGCATCGCCTTCTGTTCGGCGTCCACCAGCGCCGCTTCAGCCTTGTCTTCCAGCCCGGCGACGAACACAGCATGCCCGGCAATCCGGTCTGGCAATTGCGTCAGGTGCTGATAGTTGAGGAAGGCCTGATCATAGCGGCACAGCTTCGCCACCCAGCCATCCAGCATACGGACAATCCCGCTGGCGGTGTAGTCCGGCGACCGGAACTTTCGTTTCCACAGGTAGCTGAACAGCGCGTCCTGTTCATACGGCGCGCCCTTCTGCGTGCGGTCCGTCCGCGCAAGCTCCAGCTTCTGCTGCGCGCGCAGCGTCACTGCCCGCGCCTCTTGCGCAGCCTCGACCAGCGCCGCATAGGCCGCGCTGCCCTTGAGATTAGCCTCGGCGCCTGCCACGCGCGTCTCATAGGCTGCAATCGCGGAGTCATGCTGGCCTGCCAGCCCCGAGCGCTTCGCCTCAAGCCCGGCAAGCCCGGCCTCCTGCGCCCCCAGCGCGGCCTTCTCAGCCAACACGAACGCAGCATGCTTTTCCGTCAGCGCCAGCGCTGAAGCCTCCAGCTTGTCGAACTCAGCGCCATGGCCGCCCGCTTGCATAAGGCCCAGCCGCATCGCCGCCAGCGCGCCATACGCCGCCGCCTGCTCGCGCTGAATCGTGCCACGCTGCGATTCCACGCCGTCCGCATCCGCCAGCGCCGCCGCCAGAGAATGACGCAGCTTACCGAGCTCGCCGTCCATCAGCGCCAGCGCATCCCGTCCGTTCAATACGTTGCTCACGCTCTCACCATTCGAGGATCGCCCCACCAGGCGTTTCCACCCTGTATTGAGGGCTGATATACCCGGCCATCTTCTGCCCGATCACCGAGTTCTGAACGATCTGGTCATCGCCCTTGTCAGCGGCGACGTCGTTGAACACCGCTTCACTAACCCGCTGTCCCCAGCGGGAAACGCGGTCAGACCGTCGGTCTTCCTCGCTGGTCACCGCCACTTCGACGAGACGTCCCGACGGATCTACCGCCTCTACTATCAGGTAATAATTGCGGGCGCCCGGGACGTCTTCGGGTATACGGAACACGCCCGTATACTCCTCCCCCGGACCATACACGACGCGCACCTGGTAGATTGCGCCGAGGTCCGCCTGCAAGGTGTCCAGCCCGTCCACCACGCTCCGCGCCGCCCTGGCATCACCCGCCGCAATCGCCCGCTGCCCATCTGCCAGCAAGCCATCCGCCTGCAGCTTCGCCTTCTCCTCAAGCGCCGCCGCGCTTACTTCGCGGTGCAGCCGCACCAGCGCCGCCGGCAGCGTCTGTGTCAGCTCGATCTCGGCATGCGCCGCGTTCGCCCTGGCCGGCGCCGCGACACCGACCTGATAGGCTCCGAACAGCGCGACCACCGCCACCAGCGCAAATGCTACTGGCGCCAGCCAACGGTCCCGCGTGATGTAAATCTTCGCAAGGGACACACCGAGCGTCGGTTCCGGCGGCTCATAAAGGAACCGCTTTTCTTCAAGCGCCTTGACGCCTTCCTTCAGTATACGCTCCGGCACATCGATGCCCTGCGCGGCATAGATATCCTTCAGCCGCGCGAGAAGCGCCGCCTCCCGCGCGCCCGCGTCCAGCTCGGTCAATACCAGATGTTCGCGGTGACGCAGCGTATCGACGACGTCCATGGCGAGGAGGACATCGTCGAGCCTGCTCCTTTCACGGACAGCCGTACCGGCAGTGTCGCTCACGGCCTGGGAAGCAGCGCGAGCGCCGCGCCCTCCTCAACCAGTTTCGTCAGGCGGCGCTTGCCGTCTTCCACCGCCTCGCGGATTTCTTCCGAGTTCTGGGTCGAAAGCTTGCGCATCTCGCTTATGATCGTCTGTGTACGCTCCTGATAAGAGACGACAGAGTCTACCAGCATCTTCACCGAGGCTGCCGAAACCGTGGGGCCATAGCCAGCCTTCACGGCCGCCTCCTGCACCTTGCCGCCGATATCCGCCAGCACTTCCAGGCTCTGGTTCACTCCCTGCTTCATCGCTTCCAGTGTCTGCGTGCTCTCATGCAGGCCGTACATGCCGGTGAAGCTCGCCGTCAGCGCCGTCAGCACCACTTCGTTGGTCGAGAAAAAGCTGACCGACTGGGCATACACGCGGTCCTTGGCGGTCATCGTCTGTACCAGCCGCGCCATCACCACTTCGGACGTATTGTAGCCGATGGTTATATTGTCCGAGAGGTCCTTTGCAATCTGGTAGCGCTTTTCCTCATTCTGCAGGAAGCGCAATTTCTCGTCGCGGGCGAGCTCCAGCATCGCGCGCCCGGCCGGGTCCGTCGCCGCACAGGCCGCAAGCGCCGCCACTGCCTCGGCAACGGCCGCGCGGGCCTCATTGAGCTTGCCCTCCGCCATCTTCAGAACTTCCAGCGCCAGAACTTCAGACTGTTTCATCGCGCCGCGGAAATCGAGATAGGCCTCCAGTATCTTCTGTTCACGGTCGATCTGGTTCGCGGTCTCGTCCTGTACCTCCAGGTAAACGTCCTTGATTTTACCGAACCGGCCCGCGATATCGCCGCGGGTCATTTTCATCCAGGCAGTGGAGACGCGCTCCATCGTTGAAATCTTACCGTCGGCATACTGGTCCACCAGAGATTTTGCATCATCGCGTATCGTATTAAAGGCCCTGGTTATGTTCTCATAGCGCTCGCCCACTGTGATGCCGGCGACCTGCTCGCGCACCACGTCATTGAACAGGCTCGCCTGATCCAGCGTGCGGGCAATAGCGGCGACCTTGTCGGGCTCGAGGTCAGAAATCTGCTCGAGCAGGGCTACGATTGGCGCGGCGCCGCTCCTGCCGCCGGGCACCAGGCCGAGCTGTTTCAGCCCGCCCATGGCCTTGTCGAGATACTGAAGCGCCGTCGGGCTGGTACTCACTGTCGCCATGATCGAAATCTCCCTTGCCGTCCGCGAGGCCTGCGGACGTTCCGGTATAGTTAGCAACGAGGGGCTCCTGCACAAGGGATTCTATATCGAAAAACGACGAAAACTTTGCCGCTGGACTGATCTGCTGCACGCGCTCGCAGGATCGGCGGCGGCCAGCACGGCCGGCGCGTAGAACAGCAATAAACTGTGTTTCGGCGCGCAAACTGGCTCTGACTCAATTTCGATGACACCGCGAGGCGTTCTGGCTGCTCTTCGATGGCGCATGATCGATGCCCGGCCTGCCTTCGCTGTCAGGTCTTGTGCCTGATGGCTTTCATGTTGAATCGGCAGCGCTGCGTGCGGGATACGTCAGTCCTTTCCCGCCTGACCGAGTTCTTTCAAGGTGCGTCCCGATGGCAGACGAAAAGGCACCGCGCCTCCGGGAAAGAACGCGACATGTTCGGCCTGTTCGCCGTGTCCGGAGAATGCCTCTGCGAGGGTTTCTGCTGTCCAGCCGCCGGGCTGCGAGTACTGCTTCTCGACGCTCCAGGGCGTATAGGTTGCAACGTCCGGCCCCTCCATGGCAAAGACCCGGCCCGTGAAACGACATTTGGAACTCGCAAGATAGACCACCAGCGGCGCTATGTGTTCTGCGGCATGCCGGTCAAAGCCGTCCGTAGGCGGCATCAACCTGCTCACAAGCGCACTACCTCCAACCATCCTTGTCCGGGCGCACGGCGCCAAAGCGTTGGCTCTGACCCCGAGATAGGCCAGCTCATGCGCAGTGCCCATGGTCAGGGCCGCGATGGCCGCCTTGCAGGCGGGATAAAGCTGTCCCCCGTAATTGGGATGCAACCCGGCGGCTGACGTGGTGTTGATGATAGCTCGGCCAGGCGCCGGGCCTGCATCATGCCACCAGGCCGATGCAAAATGTGTAGTGGCCAAGGCTCCTTTAAGATGAACGCCGATCTCGAGATCCGCATCGCCCTCCTGCATGTCGACCAGCGCCACACTGCGCGAAATCCCGGCATTGTTGATGACAATATCAATCTTGCCGAACGCGGTGACGGCATCCCGGATCATGCTTTCAGCGCCTGACCAACTCGCAACGCTGGCGCGGTTTGCGAGGGCGACCCCGCCTGCCGCTTCGATTTCCCGGACGACCTCTCCGGCAGGGTCTGCGCCGGAAGCAAGCCCGTCCAACTGGGCGCCAAAATCGTTGACGACGATCCTGGCGCCGGCCTCGGCCAGCGCAAGGGCGTAACAGCGGCCTAACCCCCTGCCCCCACCTGTTACCAGTGCTACTTTGTCTCGAAGTAATCCCATGCGCTTTCCTTTCAGGTTATCCTGCCATTCCCGGAACAGACCCGGTCCCCCTCGATTGCCGCGACCCGCTTGAGGAAACGATCTCCAGAAGCCTTCACAAGGCCGTCTTCGACATAGGCGAGGTCGACCGCGCCCACCGGGATTGTTACTATGGCGCCTCGCCCAACTTCTAAACCGGCGCGAACGTAAAAGCCGGGCTCAAGAAAGGCAGAAGGACTGTAAAGTGTCAGGTCGGATGTGTTCAGCGAGGGCGGCGGCGAGCCCTGGCGCCGCCAGGCCAGCCCAGCCAGGGCTCGCGGATACCGAGAGTGTCGGTCGCTTCATCGTGCCAGGGCCTTGCAAGTCCCGGGCCATGCAGACCCACAAAGAGCGCTTCCCGGCGCGGCCGATGAAACCTGTCATGGAGCCAAAACCAGACTGACGCCTGATGATTAGCTAGACTTAGCCAAGCTAATCCGGTAAGGACCCCTCATGATCACTGTAAACATGCTGGATGCCAAATCGAACCTCTCCCGTCTGGTGGAAGCGCTTGAGAGCGGGGCGGAGCGCGAGATCATCATTGCCCGCAACGGCAAGCCTGCGGCGCGCCTTGTGCCGATCCATGCCTCGCCGGTCGGCGTGCGTATCGGCGTTGCCAGGGGAAAGTTCACGACACCTGAACCGGATCCGGAACTGGAGGCCGAAGCGGCTGCCCTTTTTGGCGGTCCCGGTTCGTGAACCTTCTGCTTGATACGCACATTGCGATCTGGGCGGTAGAGGACAATCCCCGTTTGTCTGAGGCGGCACGCGCTCTCATTCTTGATCCGGCCGCAACGCTTTATGTGGGCGTTGTCAGCCTCTGGGAAATCGCAATAAAGCATGCGCTGGGCCGGGGTCCGGAGGCAATGCCTATGCCGGCTGCAGAGGCCCAGCGCTTCTTCGAGGCGTCGGGGTTTGTGATCCTGCCGGTGCTCAGTGCCCACATCGTGGCATTTGAATCCCTGCCTCGGCATCATGACGACCCGTTCGACCGGCTTCTTGTCGCGACCGCTCTTTCCGAGCCGTACCGGCTGCTCACGCATGATGCCCGCCTCGCCGCTTATGGGCCGATCGTGACCGTCGTCTGAAATCGGCCTCCAATGCCGGACCGGTCGCGATTACGATCCATAAGTTGCGTTCACGCCGGGACCTGGCGCGGGCTCGGTAAATGGAAAAGTGGACGCAGGCTTGACGGTCAAATCACAGAAAGTATATACACGTGTATCCAAAGGTGTTGACACCATGACCGTCGCACGGAGCCGAACCTTCAAAAGCGGAAACAGTGAAGCCGTCCGGCTTCCGAAAGACGTGGCGTTCGGCGACGGGGTCGAACTCATCATCGTGCGTTCCGGCGATGTGATGACGATCTATCCGGCCAAGATGACAGTCACCGAGATGCTGAGCCGGTTGCAAGCCCTGCCGGTGCCGCCTGAGATCGAAATCCGCGAAACCGAGTCGCTGCCCGAGCGGGACGCGCTTTAACTTGGCCTGCATCATCGACACAAATGTTGCGCTCCATCTGCGGGATGGCGATCCCGGCGTAGCTGAGCGGCTTGCAGAACTTGGCGACGGTGTTCTCATGTCGATCGTCACCCGTGTCGAACTGGAAGGCGGCGTATACAGGGTTCCGGAATACGCCGCGATCCGGCGCGCGCGTCTCGATGTCATCATTGCGGCCATCCCTGCGCTGGCCTTTGACGACCTGGTGGCCGGGTTCTATGCGAACATTCTCGCCGAGGCTGGTTATTCAAGGCGGAAGATCCTTGACCGGATGATCGCGGCGCAGGCGCTGGCGCACCGGGCCACGCTGATCACGATGAATGCCGAGAACTTCTCGGACATTCCGGGACTGGATTTACTCGACTGGAGCTAAGCCTCCGGCGCGGGCAAAACTCGCCAAGGCCCTGACAAGCTTTTAAGACACAAAGGCCGCCCCGGAGGCTTCTTCGGGGCGGCTCGATTGGGCTGAATAGCCGGGTTAGTCGCGGGGCGCTCGCCCAGGGCCGTTCGCCACAAAGTCAATGCACTGAGCATCTGCTGCGCTCGTTGCGCTTACGAAACGAGCGCAACGAGCGCAGGAGGTACGTGCATGCAGCTGAACAGGATCTCGGCAATCTGGACGCTTG
>CALGEF010000023.1 GCA_937881755.1 uncultured Acidobacteriota bacterium | reverse complement strand
CGGGGAACGGCAGGCTCAACCCGATCGCGTCATTCGACCGTTTCACCTGCGCCAGGCTGGAGATGCCCATTCCTGCCTCTCGGACATGCAAAAAGCCACGACGTGCTCACCAGACCTCAAACTGTGAGAGGGCCAGACTCGTGAAATGAATGAGGGACGCGAGCGTCCGAGGTCAGAGTTTCGCGGGTTCACTGGCCGGTCGTCAGACTCTGTCGAATGTCATCCTTCCGTTCGCGCCAGATTGGCTAAACTCTAGGCGGCATTCACCGTTGAACCTTTTGCTCTTTCCGCGCGACTATTCCTTGCAAGGGTAAGGCGCGCCGATGGCTCTCAGTGACACAGACCGGGTTTATGACGCGCTGCTCGTCACGCTGGTGCGGGGCGGGGATGCGCGGGCGGCTGAGCGGCTGGCGGCCCGGTGGCAGCCGCGGCTACTGCGGGCGGCAAGGCGGATGCTGGGGGATGGCGAGGAGGCGCGCGAGGCGGTGCAGGAGGCCTGGGGCGGCATATGCCGGGGCTGGCTGCGCCTGTCTGATCCCGAGATGTTTCCGGCCTGGGCTTACGGAATCCTCAGCCGCAAATGCGCCGACCGGATACGCGGGCTGAGCGCGCGGAGAGCCCGGTTTGCGCCGGCAGAGGCTGCGCCGGAACCTGCGGAAGCCGCACAGGCGCCACTGCGCCACGAGATACTTGCCGCGCTCGGTCAGCTCAGCGCCGAGCACCGGATCGCCGCCATTTTGTATTTCAGCGAGGGGCTGACCCTTGCCGAAACCGCCGCCGCCACGGGCGTTCCCGTGGGCACGGCCAAGTCGCGCATCTTTCATGCGCGCCAAAACCTGAAGGACCTTTTGGAAGGAGACCTGACATGACCAATTTTGAAAACCGGCTGAAAGAAAGCCTGTCGGCGGAAGACGAGGCGTTCCTGCGCAATCTCGAAGAGGGCGAAAGCCTGTTCGGCCAGCTCGGCTCGACCTTTTCCGGGCCGATGAAGTTCTGGACCGGCTTTGCCTTCGTGCTGAGCTTTGCCTTCTTCGGGATCGCTGTCTGGGCAGGCTACCTGATGTACACGGCCACCGAGCCGCGCATGATGGTGTTCTGGCTCGCGATCTTCCTGTTCGCGATGATCGCGGTCGGGCTGCTGAAAATCTGGTTCTGGATGCGCATGAACCATCTGGCCTTGCTGCGGGAACTGAAGCGGATTGAACTGCGGCTGGTGCGCTGATCCTCAACGTTCGTTTCCGGCGAAGACCGGCCCGCAATCGGTGAGGCAGTCGAATGACAGGATCGAGTTGACATTGACGGTCGTCGCCTATGTCGGCCGGAGAGAATCTAACGTTAAAGCACAGGCGAATGCGGCGGATCGGTCGAGCTGACGCAACTGGCCAGGACCAGTCCACCAAGCGCCAGCATCGCCCCTGTCGGCCACTTCATCCGGCGAAGCTTGATCGCGCGCTCACGGCCCTTTGCTGCCATCCGCTGCAGCAATCCCAATACCCTTTTCCGGCGATTACTGGCAATCGATGGAGGGCGAGCGGCCGTTCGTTACCTTGTCATTCGCTGCCTAATCTGCCAGCGCTCGATCCTTAGCGGGAGGGAACGCGGTGTCGTTGGAAAACATTTATTATATCGGTCAAACGGTGGCGGTCGTGGCAATCCTCGCCACGCTCATCGTTGTGGCACTTCAGGTGGGCCAGAACACGCGGACTCAACGTGCCGCAGCTATGAGCAGCTTCAACCAATTGAAATTCGCCCACTTGTCACTGTTGATAGAGAACCGCGACGTGGCCAACCTGCACCAAGCCGGCCTGAAGGATATAGCGAGCCTCGATGAGATCGACCGCTGGCGTTTTGGCGCATTGATGCAGCAGCTCTTCGACTTGCAACTTGAAGCGTTTCGCAACCCGGAATCGTTCGAAGGTGACGACTACATCTACCGCGCGGCCTCTTTGATGACGCGTCCCGGCGCGATCGCCTGGTGGCGGACCGCGCAGGCGCTTTATCCTACCGCCTTTCAGACGGTAGTGGAGCGTCGGATCCAGGCACGGGAGACTGAACGGGAAGCCAGGTCACCAAAGGCAGAATTATGACCCTCGAAAGCATCTACTATATCGGCCAGACAATCTCTGTTGTGGCCATATTCGCATCACTGGGTATTCTGATTTTGCAGAACCGGCAGTCCCAAAAGCAGATGGAAGAGGCAAACCGCCTGGCGCGCGGCGCGGCCCAGCAAGCTCAGGTGGAGAGCCTTCAGTCGATCCAAAAAGCTCTTTTCGAGACACCGGGACTGGCCGGCATCTGGGGACGTGGATCGATGGATCTCGCCTCGCTGGATAAAGAGGAGCGTATCCGCTTCGGTTCATTCCTTGAATATATTTTGCGGAATTGGGAGGCGCTTTTCCTGCACTACATGCGCGGCGAGCTCGACGAAGAGCTTTGGGCCGCACATCTGCGGCAAGCGGCCTCGGCAATGAAGCGGCCAGGCATCTAGGCGGCCTAAAAAGAGCGCAAGCCTACGTTTTCGGAAGCGTTCGGCGAATTTTGCGAGCAACTCAGTCGTCCGCCTGAGCGCGGCCGGCGACCGTTTCCGGCGATGGCCGCCGAATCCGCGGGCTTCCGGACAACGGCTCCAATGAAGCGAACAAGCCTCCTGGACCGCGTACAACGGACGACTTACGCTGCTGTCACAGAGAGGCGCAGGCCCATGGCACGCAGGACACCGATGAGTGTCGCAAGCCTCGGATTACCAGCGTCGCTGAGGGTTCGATAAAGCGTTTCTCTTGAGAGGCCGCTTTCTTCTGCTATCGTCGCCATACCTTGAGAGCGAGCCACTACGCCGAGCGCTTCAGCGATTTCGCCTGCGTCGCCATCCGACAGCACGGCGCCGAGATAATGGACTGCATCCTCCGCGGTTTTAATTTGATCCGCCGCATCGAAAGGAGAGAATTTAGCTTTCGTCATCGGTCTTGTTCCTTCCATTCGTCCCAAAGCTGCTTCGCTGCCTTAATGTCCCGGTCCTGACCGGACTTGTCGCCGCCGCCGGGAATGATCACCCATTCCTCGCCCCATTGCCCGAAATACACACGGTAGCCTGGTCCGAAATCAATCTTCAGTTCGCTCACACCCTCGCCAACGGGCGCGACCTTGCCGGGATTGCCACGTTCCAGACGAGCGAGACGGCACAACACCGGAGCGGTCGCGCAGATTGTCGATCCAATACTCAAACACGTCTGACTTGAGTATTGTCAGCATAAGGAACTGTAGCCCATTGGCTACATTCGTCAAGAGCTTTTGGGAGAGCGTCGCCTTTCGGCGATCTCCAGCCTGGCGACGGTGGGCCGGGCGAATGGCAGGACTGAGGTGACCCTGCCAGATGCCGAAATCGATCATTGGAGCCGACCGCCGATTGCCGTTATCCGTAATGTTCGCTGCACAGGCTTTGCGATCACAATTTGTCCTTGTAATTCCTCCATTACGTGGAATAAATACAAGGATGATTCACCGCCATCTTCGCTCAAAACTTGACAGTTTGCTGAACAATAGTCCGGCTGTTGTGCTTCTCGGGCCTCGACAGATTGGCAAGACAACACTCGCGCTTGAAATCGCCGAGGCGCGGGGCGGCGTCTACCGTGACCTCGAAAACCCGCGTGATCTCGACCAGGTTCGCGACATCGTTCTGTTCAGCGATCAGTTTCCGGACCGGCTCATCATCCTCGATGAAGTTCAACGCGTACCCGAGATCTTCGCGCCGTTGCGCGGTGTCATCGACGCCAGGCGGCGGGCGGGTCAACGGACAGGCCAGTTCTTGTTCCTTGGTTCTGCATCGCTCGCACTGCTGGGACAGACAAGCGAAAGTCTGGCTGGAAGGGTCGCCTATGCCGAACTGTCAGGCATCGATGTTCGCGAACTCGCGGAAGATAGACAGCCCGGAACTAACGCCGATACTCTCTGGGTTCGCGGAGGATATCCCGACAGCCTGATGGCGTCGAGCGCCGACGCAAGCCTTCAGTGGAGGCTCGACATCATCCGGTCCTATCTTGAGCGGGACGTTCCGCAATTCGGATTTCGAGTTCCGGCAGAAACGCTGCGGCGCTTCTGGACAATGCTTGCTCACAGTCAGGGGGGGCTACTCAACGCGTCGGCACTTGCCGAAGGGCTCGGAATCAGCGGGCAAAGCGCCGGGCGTTATCTGGACATTCTTGTTGACCTGTTACTCGTTCGACGACTGGAGCCCTGGCACAGCAATGTCGGCAAACGCCTCGTAAAATCGCCAAAAATCTACATCCGCGACAGTGGCCTTCTGCATGCGCTGCTCTCGATCCCCAGCCGGGAGGCGCTGTTTGGCCATCCCGTGATCGGGACCAGTTGGGAGGGTTTTGTCATCGAAAACCTACTTTCTGCTTCGCCCGCAGGCTGGCAGGCGAGCTTCTACCGCACGCAGGCTGGCGCTGAAATCGATCTGCTATTTGTCCGTGGCGGCCAGCCGCACATGGCGATCGAAATCAAACGCGCGTCTGCTCCGAGGCCTGAAAAAGGATTTCACATCGCGTGCGACGATCTGGGCATCGAGCATCGGCACATTGTCTATCCCGGCCCTCAAACATACCTGCTTTCGGGCGGGAAGACACAGGTGAGCCCTCTTCTGGACCTCATGAAAGCCTTGCCCGGCGCAGATCCGGGCACGGCTTAAGACCGGTGTGCTTGACCTGGCTGAGCGATACATCACCTTGTAAGGCTGCAGCGTACAGAGGTGGCTCGGTTTGTCTGAACAGATCCCGGTCGCTCTATAAGTGGATCTCTG
>CALGEF010000022.1 GCA_937881755.1 uncultured Acidobacteriota bacterium | reverse complement strand
CATCAAAACTGAACCACATTGACCGGGGCCGAATGGATTCGACCAACCAGCTGATATTCATTTGTGGACTGCTGCTTTGTGCGGCGATCTTCGCGAGTTTCCTGTCGCGCCGCATTGGCGCGCCGCTGCTGGTGACATTCCTGGGTGTGGGCATTCTGTTCGGAGAGGATGGCCCTGGCGGGATCGTGTTCAATGACGTCCCGCTCAGCTATCTGGCCTGCTCGTTCGCCCTCGCGGTGATCCTTTATGACGGCGGCATCCACACGCCGATGAAGAATTTCCGCCAGGCGCTGCGCCCGGCGGTGCTCCTCTCCAGCGCCGGCGTATTGGTGACGACGTCGATCGTGGCGCTCGGCATGTGGTGGTTCCTGGGGACCGATCCACTATATGCGCTTCTGTTCGGTTCGCTGGTGGCCGCCACTGATGCGGCGGCTGTGTTCCTGCTGCTGCGCCAGCAGGGCATCAAGCTGAAGCCGATGGTCGCCAATACGCTGGAAGTGGAATCCGGCATCAACGATCCGATGGCGATCTTCCTTGCACTGACGTTTACGGGCCTGATCCTCGCGGGCGGGTTTGACGGCATGGAGGGGGGCGTCTGGTCGGTTCCGGTCGGCTTCGTGCAGCAATTCGGCATCGGCGCGGCGCTTGGCATCGCCGGCGGGCGGCTGCTGACCTTCTTTTATGACCGCGTGGCGCTGGAACTCGGTCTCAACCCGATCTTCGCGCTCGCCAGCGGCCTGCTTATCTTCGGCGCAGCGAATATTCTCGGCGGCTCGGGCTTCCTCGCGGTGTATCTCGCCGGCCTGATCCTCGGCAACCACGCCTACCGTGCCAAGCAGGTGGTGAAGCAGTTCATGGACGGCATGGCCTGGCTGGCGCAGCTGGCGATGCTGCTGATCCTCGGCCTGCTGGTCACGCCGTCGAAGCTGATTGCCGACATTCCCGAGGCGCTGCTGATCTCGGCCATCCTGATCTTCGCGGCGCGCCCGGCGGCGGTGTTCATCAGTCTCGCATTCGAGGGTTTTTCCTGGCGCGAGAAGCTGTTTATGTCCTGGGTAGGCCTGCGCGGCGCGATCCCGATCTACCTCGCGATCATCCCGGTGCTGCTCGGGGTGCCAGGCAACTTCTTCAACATCGCCTTCCTGGTGGTGCTGGTCAGCCTCGTGCTGCAGAGCACGACGGTCGGCATCGTCGGGCGCCTGCTGAAGGTAGGCGAGGTGGCGGCGCCGGAGACTGCCGAGCCTGGGGCCCCTCCGGCGACGCCCGCCTGATTGCCAGCCCGGGCGCACCCGCCTAAGCTTGAACGGCTGACGGCCCGCCGGAGGCCGGTGGAGGATCACCATGCGCCTGATGTTTGCGGCCGTTGCCGCGCTGACCCTGCTTGCCGGCTGCAAGGCCGCTGAAGAAAAACCCGCCTCCGTCATCGCAGTGCCCGCCGGAGCACCGCCCGCCTGGACGACCATCGCGCCAGGCGGCGAAACGCTCTGCGCGACTGGTACGCCCTACAGCTTTCATGTGCGCGGGGGCGACGCGTCGCGGGTAATGATCTTCTTGAATGGCGGCGGCGCCTGCTGGAGCGGGGATCTTTGCGATCCTTCGCTCGGCGCCAATGCCTATACGCCCTTCGCGGAAATGGACCCGAACAATCCGGCGAAGATGGGCGGCGTGTTCGATGCCGGAAATGCGGAAAACCCGTTCACCGGCTGGACGCAGGTGTTCGTGTCCTATTGCACCGGCGATTCGCATCTCGGCGCGGTGGAGGCGGCGTATACGACCAGCGCAGGCAAGCAACTGACCATCCACCACCGAGGCAAGGCCAACGTCCAGTCGGCGCTTGACTGGGTGTATGCGAACTATCCGGCGCCGTCCCGCGTGTTCGTTGGCGGCGGAAGCGCCGGGGCGATTGCCTCACCCTTCTATGCGGGCGTCGTGGCAGACCATTATCCGCTGGCGCAGATTGTTCAGTATGGCGGCGGTGCAGGCGGCTACCGCGCCGGGGCCGTCTCGGGCCTCCTGGAGACCTGGGGCGCGTTCACTGACATGCCGGACTGGCCGGAGCTTGCTACGTTTGACCGCGCGACCTTCAAGACCGAAGACTTCTTCCGCATCACCGCCGCGCGCCATCCGGCCATGCGGATGCACCAGTTCAACAATGTGGATGACGAGGTGCAGCAGATGTTCCTCGGCCTGATGGGCGTCAGCGATCCCGTGCGCGGGCTGATGCAGGCAAACCTGGGCGACCTTGCTGCGGACGTTGCGAACTTCCGGTCCTATTCTGCTGCCGGTGAGGACCATACGCTGCTGCGCTATGACCGTCTGTACACAACGGAAACGGACGGCGTGCGGGCGGTGGACTGGGTGCGCGATATTGCTGAGGGGCAGGAAGTGAGGAGTGTGAGTTGCGGGGCGGAAGGGTGTAACTAACCCAGCCGTTCCAGAATTTTCGCGCGGCCGATCAGCGGCAACACGGCGGCCATGTCGGGACCGTGTTCCATTCCGGTCAGGGCCATCCGCAGCGGCTTGAAAAGGGTTTTGCCCTTTCGGCCGGTGGCGGCTTTCAGGGCATTTGTCCATTCGCCCCAGCTGCCGGTTGTCAGATCACCGGCCGGCAGGTGCGCCCCGGCGCCGGCGATGAACTCCCGGTCCTCATCGGCAACCACCGCATCGGCCTGGCCGAAAATCATCTCGGTCCAGTTCCCGGCATCGCTGACCCGCGCGCAGTTCTCGCGCACGGCAAGCCAGAAGGCCTCATTCTCCGCCCGCGGATCAACCGCCTTGAGGCGGGCCTGCGCCCCGGCGTAGGGCATTGCGTGGACGAGCGCGGCGTTGAGGCTCTCCAGGTCCGTCTCGTCGAAGCGCGCCGGGGCGCGGCCGATCTTGGAGAAGGAGAATTCGGCGGCGAGTTCTGCCAGCGTGCTGCGCGGCTCGATATTGTCGGAGGTCCCGAGCTTGGCGAGGTGGCTGCAGATCGACATAGCCTCGATGCCCCGCTCGCGCAGCTGGCCGACCGAGAGGGAGCCGATCCGCTTCGACAGGGCCGATCCGTCCGCGCCGACCAGCAGCGGCATGTGGGCCATCTCCGGCGCCTTGCCGCCGAGAGCCATGAAAATCTCGATCTGCGCGCCGGAATTCGTCACATGATCTTCGCCGCGGACGACATGCGTGATGTTCGCCTCGATATCGTCAACCACCGAGGGCAGGGTGTAAAGATAGCTGCCATCCTCGCGGATCAGCACCGGGTCAGACACCGAGGACGTGTCGATGCTCTGCGGGCCGCGCACCAGATCGTTCCACTCGACGCGTTCGCCCGACAGCCTGAAGCGCCAGTGCGGCTTCAGGCCGGAGGCTTCGAGCTTGGCGCGGTCAGCGTCCGTCAGGTTCAGGGCCGCGCGGTCATACACCGGCGGCCGGCCGCGCGACTGGGCGATCTTGCGTTTCACGTCCAGCTCCTCGGCCGTCTCGAAGGCGGGGTAGAGCAGGCCCATGGCGCGCAGTTTTGCCGCCGCCTCGTCGTACAGGCCGAAGCGTTCGGACTGGTTGAACGTGTCCGCCCAGACCAGGCCAAGCCATGTCAGGTCTTCCTTGAGGACGGCCTCGTTTTCCCTGGTCGAGCGCTCCAGGTCGGTATCGTCGATCCGCAGGATGAACTTGCCGCCCTGGCTTTGTGAAAACAGCCAGTTCACCAGGGCCGTGCGCACGTTGCCGACATGCAGCCGGCCAGTGGGCGAGGGGGCGAATCGGACGATCGGGGCGGTCATGGCGGCAGGGCCTTCCGGGGCTTGGAAGGCGCTTTCGACATCAAATCGGGACAAAAGCCAAGCGCCTCGGCCACATTCTTGCTATTGTTTTGTTTAACGAGCATCTACCTTGAGGTAATTCCGGGAGACGGTCATGAGATTCGGCTGGGTGCTGGCGGGGGCGCTGCTTCTTGCGGCCTGTGGGCAAAAGGACGGCACATCGCCGGACACAGCGGCGGTGGGCGCAGGGCCCGATGCCGCGGCGGCTGCGGCAGAGCTGGCGGCGCGCCCGCAGCTCGATTACGCAGCGATCTCCGGCTATGATGATACTTGGTTTCTGAGCGCCGGCTGGCCGGGCGAATATCCTCCGGGCTTTGCGGTGCTCGACGCGGACGTGAAGGTGCCGGCGCGCGCGCGCCCCAACCCCACCGACCCGCAGGACATCTCCTGCCTGTTGCCGCAATACGCCAACTACCAGATCTGGAACAACGCCCGCACGGACGAGGACCAGATCGAGTATTTTGTGGCCACCAAAAAGGTGCCCGTAACGGTGCTGGAGGATACCGAGGTCGAGTTCGTCGGCGAGGCAGGCATCCAGACACTCAGCCTCAAGAAGGGTGAGCAGATGACTTACCTGCGCTATATCGGCGAAGGCGTCACGGTGCTCTCCTTCAAGGGGCAGGAATACGAGATCAACGAGGGCGAGCTTTCGAACGTCACCGATATTGCCGACACGGCGCTGGAGGAAAACCTCTGGGTGCGTGTCACCTGCCTCGGCGGGAAGCAGGCCTGGCTCATGTTCGATGAAGTGATCGAAGAGGCGGGCATCTATCCCTCTCCGATCACCGGATACGGGGACGCGGCCGACATTGCGCCGGAAGAGGTCGAGACCGTGCGCGAGGCAATTGCCACGGATGCCTATGGCGTCAACGCGCAGGAAGAAGAAATCATTCCGCCTTCGGAGGAGTAAAGTTTCGGCGCCTAGTCATCCCGGAACCGGTTCGTGATCGGATAGCGCCGGTCCCGCCCGAAATTCTTGCCGCCGACCTTGACGCCCGGAGGCGCCTGACGGCGCTTGTATTCGGCGATGTAGACGAGATGTTCGATGCGGCGCACGGTGGCCGCGTCATGGCCGCGGGCGAGGATGTCGTCGACGTCTTCTTCGAGATCCACGAGGCCGCGCAGGATATCGTCGAGCACCGGATAGGGGGGCAGGGAGTCTTCGTCCTTCTGGTCCGGGCGCAGCTCGGCTGAGGGAGGCTTGGTGATGATCCGCTGCGGGATGACGTCGCCGTGCGGCACCAGCGCGCCGGGTGGCACGTTGGCATTGCGCCATTTCGTCAGTTCAAAGACTTCCGTCTTGTAAAAGTCCTTAAGCGCATTGTAGCCGCCGCACATGTCGCCGTAGAGTGTCGCATAGCCGACGGCCATCTCGCTCTTGTTTCCGGTGGTGACCACCATGTGGCCGAACTTGTTGGAGAGGGCCATCAAGGTCACTGCGCGCAGGCGGGACTGGATGTTCTCTTCCGTGATGTCCGGCTGCCTGCCTTCGAAGGCAGGCGCCAGCATGCTGCCCAGCGCCTCGACGCCCGGATGGATATTGATCTTGTCATACTTGCAGCCCAGCGCCTCGGCGCAGGCTTTCGCATCTTCCAGACTGTCCGCAGACGTATATTTCGACGGCATCATTACGCACCAGACCTTGTCCGGCCCCAGCGCGTCGGCGGCAATCGCCGCCGTGATTGCCGAGTCGATGCCGCCGGACATGCCGATCACCACGCCCGGAAACTTGTTCTTGCGCACATAGTCCCCGAGGCCCTGCATCGCGGCCCGGTATTCCGCCGCCCAGCCGTCAAGATCCGCCGCGCAGCTTTGGCCAAGGCCCACGAACTGCTTCGCGGACGGATCAAATTCGACGAGCGCATGGCCCGTCTCGAACTGGCCGAACAGGCTGCATCGTTCGCCGTGCGTCGAGTTCGTCGCATAGGAGGCGCCGTCGAACACGAGCTCGTCCTGCCCACCCATCTGGTTGACGAACAGGTAGGGCAGGCCAAGGTCTGACCACCGGTCAAACGCGGCCGCACGCTCAGCCTGTATCTCGCGGCGCCAGGGCGAGGCATTCGCCACCAGCAGCAGGTCTGCCCCCGCCGCCTTCGCCGCTCGGGGCACCCGCTCGAACCAGATGTCCTCGCAGATTGCGAGGCCGAGGCGCACGCCCTTGAATTCCACCACCACAGCCGGGCCGTCGCCTGGGGTGTAGTGGCGCTTCTCGTCGAACACGCCGTAATTGGGCAGCTCCCGCTTGTCATGACGCGCGCCGATTTCTCCGCTTTCAAGGAACAGAGCTGAATTGTGCAGCTTGCCGCTCTCGCGCCAGGGCGCGCCGATCAGGATCGCGGGGCCGCTCGCTGTGTCGCGCGCCAGCTGGCGGATCGCCGACATCGACCGCTCCACCGCCGCCGGCTTAAGCACCAGGTCCTCCGCCGGATAGCCGAGGATGAAATGCTCGCTCAGCACCACAAGGTCCGCGCCTCTGGCTTTCGCCTCTGCGTGTGCGCCCCTGGCCAGGGCAAGGTTCCCGGTAATATCACCGACCACCGGATTAAGCTGCGCTGCCAGGATTTTGAGATTTTTGCTCATACGGAGCATTTAGGGAGATTTGGGGCGGATGTCATGCCTGCAGGGCGGGATAAATCCGGCCCCGCGTTGCGCAATGTCCACAATAACGTGACCTGCGCTGCCTTGTGCGGGGCGTAGCCGTGGCAGCCGGGAGGCGTGCTGCATGAGCGTGGCGTGGGCAGGGGCGGCCCGGCCGGGGCCAGCGGCTTATCTGGGGTTCGGGCCGCTGGCGCGGCTGACCCCTCGCGCGCTGCCGCTGGTCTATAACCGGCGGCATATGGGGGGCGTGTTTCGGACTCGCGCTGATCCATGGCGCGCTGGTGGTGCTCTGGTATCACGGGCTCTCCGA
>CALGEF010000021.1 GCA_937881755.1 uncultured Acidobacteriota bacterium | reverse complement strand
GTTTCAGGCTGGCTGCACCGGCGGCGCGACCATGGCGGGGTCATGTTCATCGACCTGCGGGACCATTACGGCCTGACCCAGATCGTCTTCAATCCGGGATCGCCGGGTTTCGCCGCGGTTGAACGCCTGCGCGCCGAGAGCGTCATCACGGTCGAGGGCAAGGTCGTCGCCCGGGACGCGGAGCTGGTGAATGCCAACCTCGCGACCGGTGAGATCGAGATCGTGGGCGGTTCGGTCTGCGTCCAGTCCGAGGCGGCCGAGTTGCCGATGCCGGTGTTTGGCGACCATTCCTATCCGGAAGAGATCCGCCTCAAGCACCGCTACCTCGACCTGCGCCGCGAGGCCCTGCACAAGAACATGGTGCTGCGCTCCGACGTGATCGCCAGCCTGCGCCGCCGCATGGTGGCCGGGGGATTCACGGAATACCAGACGCCGATCCTGACGGCGTCCAGTCCGGAAGGCGCGCGCGACTTCCTGGTGCCGAGCCGGATGCACCCCGGCGAGTTCTATGCCCTCCCGCAGGCCCCTCAGCAGTTCAAGCAGCTACTGATGGTCTCCGGCTTTGACCGCTACTTCCAGATCGCGCCCTGCTTCCGCGACGAGGACGCCCGCGCGGACCGTTCGCCCGGCGAGTTCTACCAGCTCGATATCGAGATGAGCTTCGTCACGCAGGAAGACGTGTTCGCCGCCATAGAGCCCGTCATGCGGGGCGTGTTCGAGGAGTTCGCAGACTGGGACGGCAAGGGCCGCACCGTCGCGCCGGGCCCGTTCCCGCATATTCCGTATGCGCAGGCCATGCTGAAATACGGCGTCGACAAGCCGGACCTGCGCAACCCGATCATCTGCTGTGATGTCTCTGACATCGCAACCCGCGAGGACGTGACGCTCGGCGTGTTCAGGAAGATCGTCGATGGCGGCGGAATCGTCCGCGCCATCCCGGCGCCGAATTCCGGCGAACAGCCGCGCTCCTTCTTCGACAAGATGGACGCCT
This sequence comes from uncultured Acidobacteriota bacterium, assembly GCA_937881755.1. Classification (GTDB taxonomy): domain Bacteria; phylum Pseudomonadota; class Alphaproteobacteria; order Caulobacterales; family Hyphomonadaceae; genus Hyphomonas. The sequence continues at coordinate 4,531 of CALGEF010000021.1, read as the reverse complement.
GGGCGAAGAAGGAAATGCAGGCCCCCGGTCTCGGCTATATCCGCTTCGTCGAGGAAGACGGCCGGCTGTCGGGCACCGGCCCGATCGCGAAGTTCTTCGCGCCGGACGCCCTTGCCGCCCTCGCCGCCAGGGCAGGCGTGAAGGCCGGGGACGCACTCTTCTTCTCCGCCGGCGACAGGACCGCCGCGGTAAAGCTGCAAGGCCAGGCACGCATCCGCATCGGCGAGGAGCTCGGCCTCATCGAGCCGGGTATCTTCCGCTTCTGCTGGATCGTCGACTTCCCGATGTACGAGTGGGACGAAGACAACAAATGCGTGGACTTCAGCCACAACCCGTTCTCGATGCCGCAAGGCGGCATGGAAGCCCTGCTGGCGGCCGACACGGTCGAGAAACAGCTGGCGCTGAAGGCCTACCAGTATGACATCGTCTGCAACGGCGTGGAGCTGTCGTCGGGCGCGATCCGGAACCACCGTCCCGAGATCATGCTGAAGGCCTTCGAACTCGCAGGCAAAGGCCCGAACGTGGTCGAGGAGAAATTCGGCGGCATGCTGAACGCCTTCCGCTTCGGCGCCCCGCCGCATGGCGGCATCGCGCCGGGGGTCGACCGTATCGTCATGCTGCTGGCCGAAGCAGACTCCCTGCGCGACGTCATCCTCTTCCCGATGAACCAGCAGGCCCGCGACCTGCTGATGGGCGCCCCGGGCCCGGTGGAAGACAGGCAGCTGAAAGAACTCAGCATCCGCCTGGCGCCCGCTGCGAAGGCCTGACGCTCAGCCCCGTTCGTCAGAGCCAGGACAGGCAGGCCTGCCGCATTCGCGCGGGAGGATGCAGCCCTCATGCACAGATGCCTGCTCACCCCCGGAAAGGGCGGCGCCGTGCAGAAAACTCATGCAACACGCAACGACCGCCTAGTCGAGATCCGAACCGAGGCGCGCGCTCAGCTGGGCGCTGGTGCACATCGGCAGGCGCATGTCCGGGGGCAGGCGGGTCGAGACCGAGCCGCAGGCGCCTTCGAAATCGGCTTCCCCGAAGCCTTTGACGGTTGTGAGGTTCGCGCCCGGGAAGCGCGCGTCCTTGAACGAGGCGCCGGTGATGTCGGCGCCGCTGAATCGGGCGTTCTTGAAGTTGGCGCCGTTGAAGACCGTGCCGCGAAGGTTGGCCCGGTCGAGCATCGCGCCTTCGAAATTGGCGCTCGACAGGTCGGCGTCTTCGAGGCGGGCGATGATCAGCTCAGCGTCTTCGAAGTTGGCGCCGATCATCACGGCTTCCTGAAGGCTCGCCCCGTGCAGCAGCGCGCGGCGCAGGTCAGCGCCCGAGGCCTGGGCTTCCTGCAGCCGGGTGCCGGCAAAGATGGCGTCCGCCAGCCTGGCGTTGGTCAGGACCGCGCCGCGCATGTCGGCGCCGGTAAGGTCAGCGTGTTCGAAGTTCACGGCCGTGGCCTGAACGCCGCGCATCACCGAATAGTCGAGCCTGGCTTCGGAATAGTTTGCCCCGGCAAGGGTCCAGCCCGTCAGGTTGCGTCCGGACAGTTCGCAGGTGGCGCAGGTGCCGACATAGCTCGGCGACCAGGCGACGGGTTGGCCCTGGGCCAAAGCACCGGGGGCGGCCATCGCCGCAAAAGCACATGCAAGAGAAACGAGACGCAGATTCAAGGTGCCCATGAAACTCTGGATAGCGGTTCCCGCTTACTCGCTAAACTGAACAAACCGTAAGAACTGTAAATGCCGCGCGACTGTTGCCAGAATGCAATAAGTATTGCCGCAAGGTCATGTTTTTTCCCGTGAAAAGCGCTGCGGCGCAGACAGCCAGTCGCGCGTGGGGGTTACTGGCTGGCGCGGCTGTCTTCCCCGCAGGTGTCACAGGCCAGGTGACTTTCGGGGCCGGCTTCAAAAAGGGTGAAGCTGCCGCACGCCGGGCAGGCCTGGGACAGGTAGGTCGGGGTAAGCGCCCCGGCCGGCTCTTCAGGCTCCTCGGCGGCTTTCCCGGCGCGGCGCTTGTCGAGGATGACGATGTTGTCCGGCAGCTGGCCGCGGGAAAAGCCGCGAGAGATGATCTGGGCCGCTTCGGACGTGAACGGCGCTGGTTCAGCCCGTGTTGCGTCGCCTGCGCCCCGGCCAAGGCCGTCATGGGTTACGTCGGCTTCGGCGAGGTCGTCCCGGCCGAGATAGGAGACCGCAAGTTCGCGGAAGATGTAGTCGAGGATGGAGGTGGCGTTGGTGATCCGGTCATTGCCGGTCACGGCGCCGGCAGGTTCAAACCGGGTGAAGACGAACGCGTCGGCATACTCTTCCAGCGGCACGCCATATTGCAGGCCGAGCGACACGGAGATGGCGAAGTTGTTCATCAGGCTGCGGAAGGCGGCGCCTTCCTTGTGCATGTCGATGAAGATCTCGCCGAGGCTGCCATCATCGAATTCGCCGGTGTGCAGGTAGACTTTGTGTCCGCCGACAGTGGCTTTCTGGATATAGCCCTTGCGCCGGTCTGGCAGGCGTGTGCGGCGCACGCGGGCGGGCGGCTCTTCCGAAAGGGCGGGCAGGTCCGGCAGGGCTTCGGCGTCTTCGGCAATTTCCTCGGCGAGCGAAATGATCTGCTCCATCCTGAAGCGCAGGTCGTCCGATGGCGGCGCGCGGTGGCCGGTCATCAAGGCCGAAAGCCCGGCGGCCATTGCGGCCTCTGCCAACTCAAGACCTTCGGCGGAGGGCGCGCGCAACATGCCCATTCCGCCCAGCGCTCTCGAGGCGGCGGCGGTGAAGCGGATTTCGGCGTCGGCAGTGACTTGAAGCGAGAGCCCCGCTGCCGCGAGGCCCTTGCCGGCGATCTCCTCGATCGCGCCATCGATGGCGAGTTCTGCGGCGGCGATGTCCTTCCTGGAGAAGCCGACAGCAGACAGCAGCGCCTTGCCATCCGAATCGAACCGCTCGGGTGAGAGTTTCAGGTCTTGGATGATGATTTCGTCGCCCAGCACCCAGCGGGAGAAGGCGGCATTCAGGGGCAGTCCGTCGCCAATGGCGCGGGTGACGCGCTCGATGGCTTCGTCGGTAAAGCCGCGGTCGCGCAAGCGGTTGCGGCCGAGGGCGGAGTCGAGATCGTGCGCCCCGGCCTGGGCGAGGCGTTCCAGCAGCTGCGGCAGGTGTTCAGGTGCACGCCGGGCAAGGCCAAGCCGGGCCGCGCGGCTGAGGCTGGGCGCATCCTCGCCATAGGCGAGAACGGTGCGAACGGGCGAAGCGCCTTCGCTCTCGCACTCAGGCAGCGTGCCGGCGATATCGCGCAGCGGCAGCAGGGCCAGCTGGCAGGTGCGGCGGCCGGAGGCCTTCAGGCCCTCAAGGCCGAGGAGGCGCCCCTGCGCCGCCGGGAAGGCCGCGCCGGTGGCTGCCGATTTGACGAGGGCAGCCAGCGCCGCGCCAACCGCCACGCCGGTTTCTGAGGCGTAATCGAGCCCCAGCGACAGGACGGCGGCGCCAAGGCCTGCGACGACCAGCATGCCTTCGCCCAGGCTGCGGGACGCGGCATCGACCGAGGCCACGAGGTAATCAGCTTCAAGGCCGCCCGGGCCGATGGCCTGCGCCACATCCAGGATGCGGCACCGGGTCCCTGCTTCGGGCAGGGCGCCGCGCATCAGGTGAATCTCGGCGCCTTCTTCAAGGGCGCAGAGGAGGCCTTCCATCAGGCCGGCATCGATGTGGCCGGCTTCGAACACGCCGGGGCGCGGGGACGGCGTGCTGACAGCGGCGGCCCGGAGGGAGGCGGCGGTCTTCAGGATGCCGCCCGGCTGGCGGAGGGCTTCTTCAAGTACGTCCTGGGGCAGGCCTGCGGCGAGCGCTTCGGCGAGTTCGGCGTTGCGGGGCGCGTCGCCGAGACGTTCCAGCATTTCGGCGGTCGCCAGCTGGGAGACGCCGAGCAGGTTGGCCGCGGACCAGGCGGAGCGGACATCGCGTAAGGCCGCCGCATTCAGCGGCTGGGGCGGCCTTCCGGCGGAGCGCAGGACGTCCCTCAGGCGCATTTCGGCGGAGAGGAGTCCGTCCGCTTCGGCCGCTTCAAGAAGGTCGCTCAGGGATTTCGTAGCCATCAAGGGGGTTTCCGCACCGAATCAGTTGACCAGACGGTGCCTTGGGCAAGGGGCGGCGGCAAGCCCGGCGGCCGCCTGTTCAGGCAGTAAGTTGCCTGCAGGCGGTGGATGGATTAACTGCCGCCGCGTGGCCATATTGCGGCCATCAAGTGAGGTCAGGAACACCCCCATGCTGGAGAAGATTTTCACCTGGTGGAACGGCAACACGATCGGTGCTGCATTCGATATCGGGCGGCGGTCGAACGAGATCGGCGCTGATGAGTATGGCAACCGGTATTACGAAGAGCGCAAGCCTTCGGCCGAGGGCCGCCGCCGGCGTTATGTCATGTATAACGGCCTTGCCGAGCCTTCGAAGGTTTCGGCGGACTGGCATGGCTGGCTGCACCACACACTGGAAACGCCGCCGACCAGGATGCCGCTCGACCGGCGCGAATGGGAAATCGACCATACGCCGAACATGACCGG